>JBEDHT010000190.1:0-8013 GCA_041174025.1 Pseudomonadota bacterium | reverse complement strand
GCGCCTGAATCGGTGGTCGGCAGCGACGCAGAGAAAGCACAACTCGGCAAGCGGGCGATTGTGGTCAAGAAACTGAAGCCGTTGCCGATCGAAGCCATCGTGCGCGGCTATCTGGCCGGCTCCGGCTGGAAGGAATATAAAGCCGGCGGCACCGTGTGCGGTATTGCCTTGCCTGCCGGGCTGCAGGAAGCATCGAAACTGCCGGCGCCGATTTTTACGCCATCGAGCAAGGCCGAGGTTGGCGATCACGATATCAATATCACTCACCAGCAGGCCGCCGCGTTGCTGGGCGCCGATCTGGCCAAGACCGTGGCCAATGTCAGTATCCAGCTGTACAAGGAAGCGGCCGAGTATGCGCTGAGCCGGGGCATTATCATTGCCGACACCAAATTCGAATTCGGGCTTGACGAAAACGGCCAGCTTTATCTGATCGATGAAGTGCTGACACCGGATTCCTCGCGCTTCTGGCCCGCAGACCAGTATGTGGTCGGCAGCAATCCGCCCAGTTATGACAAACAATATGTCAGGGACTGGCTTGAAGCGTCGGGCTGGAACAAGACGCCGCCGGGTCCGGAATTGCCCGCCGATGTGGCCGCGAAAACGAGTGAAAAATACCGCGAGGCGTTTCAGCGTTTGACCGGGGCTGCGTTCTCTCCCGATTGAATACCGCTCATCCGTTCAGTGCTTGATAATGCGCGCCAGATTAGCCGCAATTGCGAAGCGCTTGAAGAATGAGCTGGTGCTTTATCGGGAAGTGCTGCGACATCCGCAAACACCCTGGCTTGCCAAGGCTTTGCTCTGGTTGGCGGTTGCTTATGTGCTGCTGCCGTTCGATTTGATACCGGATTTTCTGCCCGTGATCGGACAGCTGGATGATTTGGTGATCGTACCCGGCCTGATTTATCTGGCCTTTAAAATGATTCCTGATGCGGTTGTCAGCGAATGCAAGGCGAGACTGGAAGAAAGTGGTTTGATATGAGCGAATTGCAGAAACTGGTAGATGGCTTCCGCCGTTTTCATGATTACTATTTTGCCACCGAAGGCCAGAAACTTTACGAAGAACTGGTGCGCGGCCAACGCCCCAGTACCCTGGTCATCGCCTGTTCGGATTCCCGCGTCGACCCGGCCATCGTCATGGATTGCAAGCCCGGCGATCTGTTCGTTGTGCGTAATGTCGCCAATCTGGTTCCGCCCTATGAAAAAGGCGGCGGTTATCACGGCGTCAGTGCAGCATTGGAGTTTGCCGTTTGCGCGCTGGCGGTGGAGAACATCATCGTGCTCGGCCATCGGCAATGCGGCGGCATAAAAGCCCTGTTTGAAGGCATTCCGGACGGCATGGAGGGCGAGTTCATCAAGCCCTGGGTCAATATGGCGAAGCGTGCGGCCGAGCGTGTGCGTGAAGATCAGCCGGGCGCCAGCGATGAGGAAAAACTCTGCCATTGTGAAATGGCCGGCATTCTGGTTTCGCTGGAAAATCTCCGAACCTTTCCGTTCATTCAGCGCGGCCTGCAGCAAAATCAGCTGAGGTTGCACGGCTGGTATTTCGACATCGTCAGCGGCGAAATGCAGGCCTACAATGATGACAGGCTCGCTTTCGAACCATTGATCGCCTGAGCGTTTTGCCGCGCTTGAATCGCGTATAATCACGCATTTTTTTGCAGGGAACAGCAATATGTCACTCAATCAGGTGCCTTCCGGCAAGGCCTTGCCGGACGATTTCAACGTCATCATCGAAATTCCGATGCAGGGCGATCCGGTCAAATACGAGGTCGATAAGGATAGCGGTGCTATTTTCGTCGACCGCTTCATGGGTACGGCCATGCAGTATCCAACCAACTATGGCTATATTCCGCATACGCTTTCGGAAGACGGTGACCCGGTCGATGTGCTGGTGTTGACGCCTGTACCTTTACTGCCAGGCGTGGTCGTGCGTTGCCGACCGCTCGGCGTGTTGATGATGACCGATGAAGCCGGCCCCGATGCCAAGGTGCTGGCCGTGCCGGTGGAGAAAGTCTGCGGACTTTATAACCATCTGAAGACCTATCAGGATGTCTCCGAATGGCGCCTCAACATGATTGCTCACTTCTTTGAGCACTACAAGGATCTGGATAAAGGCAAATGGGTCAAGATCGACGGCTGGTCCGGTATTGATGCCGCGCGCCAGGAAATTCTTTCCGGCGTTGAGCGATTCAACAGTGCAAAAGTCAAACCGGCTTTCTAGCAGCGAAAACCCGCATTCCATTTCAAAATTAAAAAGTCCAAAATGAAAAAGGCAGCGCAAGGCTGCCTTTTTCATTATTAACGTGTGCTGTTACAACAACGGCACGATCAATAACGCAACGATGTTGATGATCTTGATCAGCGGATTGACGGCCGGACCAGCGGTATCCTTGTAGGGGTCGCCGACGGTATCGCCGGTCACGGCAGCCTTATGTGCTTCGCTGCCCTTGCCGCCGAAATGGCCGTCCTCGATGTACTTCTTGGCGTTATCCCAGGCGCCGCCGCCGGTACACATCGAAATCGCCACAAAGAGGCCGGTGACAATCGTGCCCATCAGCAGACCGCCGAGCGCTACCGGACCAAGCAGCAGGCCGACGGCGATAGGCACGGCAACCGGCAGCAATGAGGGAATCATCATTTCCTTGATTGCAGCGGTTGTCAGCATGTCGACAGCCTTGCCGTATTCCGGCTTGCCGGTACCTTCCATGATGCCGGGAATCTCGCGGAACTGGCGGCGCACTTCCTCAACCACACTGCCGGCAGCACGGCCAACCGCTTCCATTGCCATGGCAGCAAAGAGGAAGGGGATCAGGCCGCCGATGAAGAGGCCGATGATGACCATCGGATTGCTCAGGTCAAAGCTTGATGCAATGCCGACACTTTCCAGTTTGTGCGTGTAATCGGCAAACAGTACCAGCGCAGCCAGACCGGCAGAGCCGATGGCATAACCTTTGGTCACCGCCTTGGTGGTGTTGCCCACTGCATCCAGCGGATCAGTGACATCGCGCACGCTGCTTGGTAATTCGGCCATTTCGGCAATGCCGCCGGCGTTGTCGGTAATCGGGCCATAAGCATCGAGTGCGACCACAATCCCTGCCATGCTCAGCATGGCAGTGGCAGCCACGGCAACGCCATAAAGTCCGGCCAGTGCATAGGAGGCAAAGATAGCGATACAGACCGAAATCACGGGCCAGGCGGTCGATTTCATAGAAATGCCGATACCGGCAATGATGTTGGTGGCGTGGCCGGTGGTCGAAGCCTGTGCGATGTGCTTGACCGGCTTGTAATCGGTACCGGTGTAGTACTCGGTGATCCAGACCAGTGCGGCAGTCAGGATCAGGCCGACGGCACTGGCGCCGAACAGGGCGTTGGCGCTGATCAGGCGGTCACCGCTGGTCAACCCTTCCGGAAACACGTAAGCCGTGACGAAGTAGAAAGCAACCAGCGAGAGTACGCCTGCGACGGCGAGCCCCTTGTAAAGCGCAGGCATGACGTTCTTCATGCCGGGTTTGGCCTTGACGAAGAAGCAGCCGATGATGGATGCGACAATGGATACTGCGCCGAGCAGGAGCGGGTAAACGACCCCGTTGGCACCTGCGCCGGTAATCATCAGCGCGCCCAGTACCATGGTGGCGATAATGGTGACGGCGTAGGTTTCGAACAGGTCGGCCGCCATGCCGGCACAGTCGCCGACATTGTCACCGACGTTGTCTGCAATCACGGCCGGATTGCGCGGGTCGTCTTCGGGAATGCCGGCTTCGACCTTGCCGACCAGATCGGCACCGACGTCAGCACCCTTGGTGAAGATACCGCCGCCGAGACGGGCGAAAATGGAAATCAGCGAGGAGCCGAAGGCAAGACCAATGAGCGGATTGAGGTCTGTTGCCGCTTCTGCCCCCAGGTAGATGTAAAAACCGCTGACGCCAAGCAGTCCGAGACCGACCACCAGCATGCCGGTAATGGCGCCGCCCTTGAAGGCAACATCAAGCGCCGGCACGATACCGTTGGTTGCGGCCTGCGCGGTGCGTACGTTGGCCTTCACCGATACGTTCATGCCGATGAAGCCGCATGCGCCGGAGAGCACTGCGCCGACGACGAAGCCCAGTGCCGTATCAAGACCGAGGAAAATGCCGATGAGGATTGCAAGCACGATCCCGACAATGGCGATGGTTTTGTATTGGCGCGCCAGATAAGCTGCGGCACCCTGTTGAATCGCACCCGCAATCTCTTGCATGCGTGCATTGCCGGCAGGCAGTGAAAATATCCATTTACTCATGACTGCGCCGTAGACGACGGCGAGTAAGGCACTTGCAATTGCTAATATCAGTCCAGCAGACATCGACTTCTCCCTCTTTTTAATTGAATTGAGAACCCCGGGCGTTGCTTCTTGGTGGTAACGATATTTCAAATGGCTGTTGCATTCAGCATGCCTCTGATGGCAGGCAATGTGATGGCTATCGTGCCGAGATTTCTCCTGATCACTGAAGTTACATGAAGTTTACTGCGAGGCCATTATTTCACTTTTACCAGATGCCTACAATGACCTTGAGCCCTGCCATGCAACCGGCTCACTACGGCGGGTTCAGAACATACCCCAGAGCATGTTCAGTCCGATCAGATAAAGCAGAATGGCGAAAGCGCGCTTCAGCGCCATCGCCGGTAACCAATGCGCGAGCCGGGCGCCGTAAGGCGCGGTCAGGCTGCTTCCCAGCACGATGCCAAACAATGCAGGCAGGTAGACATAACCCAGGCTGTATTCGGGCAACGCCTCCGCGCGCAGGCCGTTCGCCATGTATCCGATGGCACCCGACAGTGCAATCGGCAGTCCGATGGCGGCAGAAGTGCCGATGGCCTTTTTGATGGCAGTGTTGCAGTAAACCAGGAAGGGCACGCTGAGCGTTCCGCCGCCGATGCCGACTAGGCTGGATACCAGGCCGATACCGATGCCTGCCAGCCCGGTGCCGAGCATGCCGGGCATCTCACGGCTGGGGTCGGGGCTGAAGTTCAAGAGAATCTGGGTGGCGGCCAGAAAGACAAATGCGGCAAATATGGCTTCCAGCCAGCCGGTCTGCAGACTTGAAGCCACCACCGTGCCGAGCAGGGTGCCCAGTAGGATCCCGGGGGCGATTCTCCCCACGGTCTGCCAATCCACATTGCTGCGGTTGTGGTGTGCTCTGGTCGATGCAATCGAAGTGAAAATGATGGTGGCGAGTGAAGTGCCGAGCGCCAGATGCATGATGTATTGCTGCGGAAACGCCAGGCCGGTAAATACGGCAACCAGTATCGGCACGATGATGAGTCCGCCGCCGACGCCGAAGAGTCCGGACAACAGACCGGCAAACATGCCGGCAAACAGATAGATGAAGAATTCCATGCGGTTCCGTTCTTATTTTTACCAGCGTGAGTGTGAAAATGCCCGGCGCATTCCCGATTACCGGCGCTGCGAGCGGCTGGAGAGTTTCTTCAGTACGGCAGCCAGGGGCGACGCTTTGTCGAGTTTTCCGGCGAGCTTCTCCAACTCGGTCGATGCGTAATAACTCAATGTTCTGAGAGGCTTTTCTGTCTTTCTTTGCTCAGATTGGACTTGCACTTGGACCCGAATTGAAGTAACTTCTAGCCCTCGCTTTTGCAATTGCGTCAACAAACCCGGCAACAACAATTTGATTTTTGCCGCTGCTGCACCATTGCTTGCATAGACTGTAAGCCGCCGGTGATGGAGGTCGCCGGCACGAGTGCAGGGCTTGAGTGCATCGGGCGCGACCGCATCCCACAGTTTCTGGCATGCGGTCAACTGTTCCGCCTTGCCGGAAATGGTCGCCAGATCAGCATTGTTTTTAAGAAAAGCATTGATGCGCTGCATGCCTGATACCTCCCAAAAAGGGGAAATGCTTGAATATAATTTTTGTGTCCAACAACATGGCGCGGGCAAAAACGCTGACCATGTCCCAGATTCTTTTGGTGCTGCTGGCCGTGTCGGCGATTTCCATCGCATTGACTCTGGCGATTATCCTGCCGCAGGCCGATGGCCGCAATAACCCGGTCAGGGCGTTGCTGCCATCACAGCTTCAGTTCACCCTGCATCATCCGCAAAAACATCTCGACGCACTGGCGCTACAGCTGGGCGAAATGCACGCGCGCATCATGCGGCTGGACGCACTGAGCACCCGGCTGGCCAAGATGGCCGGCATCAAGGAACAGGATCTCGATGCTATCCAGGCGCCCGGAGCAGGCGGTCCACAAGTCAATCCGCAGGATATCAGCGAAGCGCAATTGCAGGCCGGAATCGCAGACCTGGCGCAGCAGATCGAACTGAAAAGCGATCGTCTGAGCATGCTGGAAGCCATGCTCCTGCAACAGACCATGCAAAAAAACATGCTGCCGGACAACAGCCCGGTCAATGTTGGCTACAACTCCTCCAGCTTCGGCTGGCGCGTTGACCCGTTCTCGGGTCGCAGTGCGTTTCACGAAGGGCTGGATTTCACGGCGGCAATCGGAACGCCGATACATGCGGCAGCAGGCGGGCGGGTCACCTTCGCGGAGCAGACGCCTGACTATGGTAAAATCGTCAAGATCAATCACGGTTCCGGACTGGAAACACGATATGCCCATGCATCAGAGCTTTTGGTCAAAGCCGGGGATGTCGTCAGGAAGGGGCAGCTGATTGCCAGAGTCAGCAATACCGGCCGTTCCACGGGCCCGCATCTGCACTTCGAAGTCCGCCGCGATGGCGCGCCACTCGACCCGCGTAAATTTTTGCAGAACTGATTTTACAGAGCGGAATCCCAGGAGTTAAGATTCACATTTTGCAGGTCGGTCGTTTTTATATCCAACGGCGTGTTGTTAAAACAGCCAATTCAACCTAAGGGGTTTCCGCGCGCGCGGAAAGTCGGTGTCATTTCATGTTATCCACGTTGTTCAAAAAAGTTTTTGGTAGCCGTAACGAACGGCTGATCAAACAGCTCACGCAAAAAGTCGCTGCAATCAACGCACTGGAACCGGCCATGCAGGCATTGAGCGACGAGGCTTTGAAGGCCAAAACCGCAGAATTCAAGCAGCGTTATCAAAACGGCGAAAGTCTGGACAAGTTGTTGCCCGAGGCTTTTGCTGTCGTGCGCGAGGGCGGTCGTCGCGTGCTGGAGATGCGTCATTTCGATGTGCAGTTGATCGGCGGTATGGTGCTGCACTCCGGCAAGATTGCTGAAATGCGCACCGGTGAGGGCAAGACGCTGGTGGCGACGCTGCCGGCCTATCTGAATGCCCTGACCGGCAAGGGCGTGCATGTGGTGACCGTCAATGATTATCTCGCCAGGCGCGATGCTGAATGGATGTCGCGTCTGTATAACTTCCTCGGGCTGACGGTCGGTATCAATCTCTCGCAGATGCCCAGCGAAGAAAAGCGCAAGGCTTATGCGGCCGACATTACCTACGGCACCAACAATGAATTCGGTTTTGACTATCTGCGCGACAACATGGTGCATACCGCTGGCGAGCGCGTGCAACGCTCGCTGACCTATGCGCTGATCGATGAAGTCGACTCCATCCTGATTGACGAAGCGCGCACGCCCTTGATCATTTCCGGTCAGGCGGACGAAAGTGTGGATCTGTATACCCGGATCAATGTGCTTGCTGCAAATCTGCAGCGCCAGACTGAAGAAGATGGCGAAGGCGATTACTGGGTCGACGAAAAGTCCCATCAGGTTCTGATGTCGGAACAGGGCCATGAGCATGCAGAAAATCTGCTGGCGGAGGCGGGCCTCCTGTCTGAGGGTTCCAGTCTTTACGATGCTGCCAACATCAGTCTGGTACATCACCTTTATGCCGCCTTGCGCGCGCATTCGCTCTATCATCGCGACCAGCATTATGTCGTGCGCGATGGCGAAGTGGTCATCGTCGATGAGTTCACCGGCCGCATGATGCCGGGCCGCCGCTGGTCGGACGGTTTGCATCAGGCGGTCGAGGCAAAGGAAGGCGTTTCCATCCAGAAGGAAAACCAGACCCTGGCTTCGATCACCT
>JBEDHT010000189.1:0-3890 GCA_041174025.1 Pseudomonadota bacterium | reverse complement strand
CGGCAAGCAGTGATGCGGGCTTATATCGCCTGCGAGGATCTGTTCGATCAGTATGGGAGCAAAGAATGATTTATGCGGGCTGCGATCCAGGATTAAACGGTGCCCTGGCGTTCTTCGACATCGAGAAGGGCAACCTCTCGGTGGTCGATATGCCGACGGTGGAGGTGAAGCGCGGCGCCAAGATGAAGCGGGAGGTGTCGCCAGCCGGTGTTGCCAATATCCTGCGGATCGCGGGCCGCATCGACATGCTGATCCTGGAGCGGGTGAACGCAATGCCTGGCCAGGGTGTGTCATCCGTTTTCAGTTTTGGCCGGTCAGCCGGGATCATCGAGGGCTGCGTTGCGGCGCTCAATATTCCGATGACCATTGTGCCACCGCAGACATGGCAGAAGGCTGTGAATCTGCGCGGTGGTAAAGACGGCTCACGGCAAAGGGCGATGGAGCTGTTTCCGATACATGGGGCATTGTTTGCCCGGAAACGTGACGACGGTCGCGCAGACGCGAGTCTGATGGCGTGGTTCGCCGCAATGGCGAAATGAAGGAGAAAAGCAGATGGATAGGAATGAAATTCTGAACACGGTTGCCGGGGTTCTCAAGGATCGCGGCACAACGCATGGCCCAATGGCGAAGGTTTACACCGATGCCGGTGAAAGCATCGCCCTGTATATGAAACATCGCTACGGGGTGACGATCGGTGTGCTCGCCGATGACGTGATGGAGTTCCTGAATTGCATCAAGCGGGCGCGCCGCAATGCGAACCCGTCGGAGCCGGACAATTACATCGACCAGGTGGGCTATATTGCCCTGATGGCCGAGTTATCCACCGGACCGGTCCACAACGCCAAGATCCCGGTGGCCCCGGCTAAGACGGTCCTGGAGCCGGTCGAAATCGAGGCTGCGCTGGAGCAGTTCGTGAAGGATAGCCTGGCGCCCCTGCCTGTGGATAAATCGGCTAAGACTAAGGTCTAGCACGAAATAGCTTGCAATCGGTGCGAATGGGTGTATATTCAAATCATCGGCGGGGGCAATAATGTCCCCGCCCAGCGAAACGGAGAAACGGTTATGAAAAAGGTCCTGATTATCGCCGCTGCCCTGGTTGCTTCGACCGCCGCGCAGGCTGCTTCGGTCACCACCTCGGTGAGCGCTTCTAAAATCGAAAACATGATTGTTGAAAACTGCAAGGGCCCGGTGAATGTCCAGGGCCGCGTCATCACCTGCCGCCAGGAAGCAAGCTTCGGCGCTTCGCTGCTCATGCAGATGGGCTACACCGGCACCTACGGTTCGACCACCGAGGAAGTTTACCAGATCACCTTGACGCCTGTTAAGGGCGGCACGCGCATCAGCGCACGCGGCTGGTTCGAGGGTTCGAACGGTTTCGGCGCCCGCTCGCGCGTCATGGTGAACGACGATCGCATGCAGGAGATGCTCGATCAGGCTTGGTCGAAGCGCTAAACGGGAGAAACGGAAATGATCGACATCGACTTATTCCACATTCACCAAGACGGGCCATCGGCTTGGGTGGTCACATACAAAGGCCGCAAGGTCGGCGCCATCACGCGCGGCAAGGATGGATACCGAGCCGCATCGATGATGGGCAAATACCACCGCTGCTGGTCACTCAGAGAAGCGGTCGAATTCATCAAGCTCAACACAAACTAAGGTGGGAACAATGCATAATTATTTCGACGTCGACGCCCTGTCTGCCAGTGGCGCAAAGAAGCTGCTGCAGAGCCCGGCGCATTTCAAGGTGCCGCAGGGCGCCCCGACTCCGGCAATGGTCACCGGCACAGTGGTTCACGGCCTGGTGCTCGAGCCGCATCGCCAAGATCTTTATGTCGTGAAGCGCATGAATTGGGCAACCAAGGACGGCAAACTGGAGCGCGAAGCGCTTGAAAGCACCGGCTTGCCAATCATCAGTGAAGCAGATGAGGCAATGGCGCTGCGGATCCGCGATGCGGTCTATGCCAACAAGCGCGCAACCGAGCTGCTCGATGAGGCACGCGCGTTCATCTTGTCACCGGAGAGCGAGATTTATTGGTCCGGCTATTTATCGGGCGTGGCCTGCAAGGCGAAGCTCGACGCCTGCACGGAAAACACGATCCTCGATCTCAAGACATGCGTGAATGCTTCACCCGATGCATTCGCAAAACAAATCGCCACGTTCCAATATCACATGCAAGCGAAGCACTATTTGAATGGTGTCGAGGCTGAATTGGGATATCAGGCGCCCAAGCAGTTCACGTTTATCGCTGTGGAGAAAACAGCCCCATTCGCTGTCGGCCTCTACACAATCGATCGCACGGCTCTCTTAATGGGCCAGGCAAAGATGGAACGCGCTGCCCTGATCTATTCGCGCTGCCGCGCAACAGACACATGGCCCGCATATGAGCCCGAAGTGGTGCAGCTGTCGCTGCCAGCCTGGGCGCATGACGAGAACCCTGATGAATTCGACGATCGCGAATGCGATTTTTGATCCGTGCCGGGCGGTTCCCGGCTAAACGAAGAATGGAGTAAACGCATGACTAGATTGACGTTGAATGGTGTCCGCTTGGCGTTTTGCCACTTGGATCAGCCTCGTGCCGCAGCCGAAGGCGCCGCACCGAAATATTCGGCGGTGCTCATTGTGCCAAAGGATCACGCGCAGCTCGATGAATTGAAAAACGCAATTCGTGAAGCGGCAACGGAAAAGTTCGGGGCGAAAAAGCCTGCTGGACTGAAAAACCCGATGCGCGATGGTGATGAGATCGACGCTGAAACAAGTGAACGTGTCAAAGGGCCAGAGTTCGCCAATGCCTATTATGTTTCAGCGACAAGCAAGAAGCCTGTCGAAATCATTGTCGGAAAATCGAAGGCGCCAGCAAGTGACCCTGATCATTACCGCAGCGGGCATTACGCCTCGGTCAAGGTGGCGACGTTCGGCTACGACGTGTCCGGTTCAAAAGGTGTCGCCCTGGGACTGAATTCGATCTGGCTGACAAAGCGCGGTGAGCCACTGGGTGGTGCAGCCGAGCCATGGGCTGAGGTGGAAGCCGAAGATTTCAGCGGCGTCCTTCAAAAGGTGGCTGGACAAGCACCCTCGGATGATGACATCTTCTAAGCCTTAAAAGACGATGCCCGCTGTTCGCGAAAACAGCGGGCATCAATTGGTGTCCGATGTGCGGCGGACAAAGCGCAAGATGGTGGCATTGCGCATGATCAATATATAGCGGCTCCCACCGGCCAGATCAACTATTGGTGGCAAAATGACTATCCAATCTCATGAAAAATACCGCGATGTTTTAGACGACATCTCGATGTGGGCGCGCGCTATTGACCGCGCAGCTAGAGCTGCATGTCAGGCACTCGATAAAGATGCGCCGGCAGCCGCCGAGAGGAAAATGCACCTCGTTGACAAATGCTCTGAGGAGCTAAGGAACTCCATTTACGAGTTAGATTGCATCATCCAGCGCGGTTCTGACGGATATCTCCCAAGATGAATAAGGTGGCCCCAATGATCATTTCACACTCCGGTGGGCAGGGTGTTCGATCCACAGCTCTTCACCCCGTCGAGGTTACCTTCGAGCGTTTTTGCGAGCAGATGGCAGCTGTGACGGTCGGGGGCAAAGACGGCCCCTATATCGTTCGTGGGGGCGAATTCGTTCCAGGTCATGCCACCCGCGCAGATGAAAATCTGCTGGCTGCAGAACTCCTGATGATCGACGCTGACCAATCCTTCGATGAAAACGGCGAGATCCACCATTATGCGCCGCCCTTCGATGAGGCGGTCACCGCGCTGGAAGCGCTCGGCCACCCATTCTTCATCAACACCACCCACAGCCATACCCCAGATGCTCCTCGGTGGCGCGCCTATTTCCCTTGCCGCATGAGCCCCAATGACCTGGCACCAACCG
>JBEDHT010000188.1:0-3198 GCA_041174025.1 Pseudomonadota bacterium | reverse complement strand
TATATTAAATATTGTTTATAACAAGCATATGTGATAAATTTCATACCGTACTGGAGTATCAGTAACTTCCGGGATAAGTGCCGGAAATTAAAAATGCAGAATCGCAGCATCGGTTTTGCATCAATCAAGAAATGTAAGGGAGGCTTGCATGAGTAAAACATTCACGAAATCGATGGCCAGAAATATTTTCTATGGCGGCTCGGTGTTCTTCATTCTGCTGTTTATCGCACTGACGCTGGACACCGCCTACACGCTGCCTAAGCGTGACAACCGGCAGAACCTTACCCCGGCAGTCGAGCGGGGCAAGCATGTGTGGGAGACCAACAACTGCATCGGTTGCCACACCCTGATGGGAGAAGGCGCTTATTTCGCACCGGAACTGGTCAATGTCTATCAGCGGCGCGGCCCTGATTTCATCAAGGCCTGGATGAAAATCCAGCCGACCGGCATTCCCGGTCGCCGTCAGATGCCGCAGTTCAATCTGACCGAGCAGGAGCTCGACGATCTGGTCGCTTTCCTGAAGTACGCTTCGGAAATCAATATCAACAAGTGGCCGCCCAACATCGAAGGCTGATGCGCGTATAACCTATCAGGATACCAATACCATGAAATATCAATCTCAGGCAGTGGCGAAGCCTTATTTCATCGCCGCAATAGCCCTATTCGTCGGCCAGATTCTTTTCGGGCTGGTGATGGGCTTGCAATACATCATCGGGGACTTCCTGTTTCCGGCAATTCCTTTCAACGTAGCGCGCATGGTGCACACGAACCTGCTGATCGTCTGGCTGCTGTTCGGCTTCATGGGGGCTGCCTATTATCTGGTGCCGGAGGAATCCGAAACCGAGCTTTTCAGCCCGCGGCTGGCGCTTCTGACTTTCTGGGTGTTTCTCGTGGCCGGGGCGCTGACCATCGTGGGTTATCTTTTCGTCCCCTATGCCAGCCTTGCCAAGCTGACCGGCAACGATCTGCTTGCTACCATGGGGCGCGAGTTTCTCGAACAGCCCCTGCCGACCAAGCTCGGTATTGTCGTGGTTGCGCTTTCCTTGCTGTTCAATATCGGCATGACCATGCTCAAAGGCAGAAAGACGGCCATCAGCCTGGTGCTGTTTCTGGGCTTGCTCGGGCTGGCGGTGTTCTTCCTGTTTGCGTTCTACAATCCGGCCAACCTGGTCAAGGACAAGTTCTACTGGTGGTGGGTCGTGCATCTCTGGGTTGAAGGTGTGTGGGAGCTGATTCTCGGTGCACTGCTGGCATTCGTGCTGATCAAGGTCACCGGCGTAGACCGCGAAGTGATTGAGAAATGGCTCTACGTCATCATCACCATGACCCTCATTACCGGCATCATCGGCACCGGCCACCATTATTACTGGATTGGCGCGCCGGAATACTGGCAGTGGTGGGGCTCGGTGTTCTCTGCTCTGGAGCCGATTCCATTCTTCATGATGACGGTATTTGCATTCAACATGGTGAATCGGCGTCGCCGCGAACATCCGAACAAGGCTGCCACTCTGTGGGCATTGGGTACGGGTGTCATGGCGTTCATCGGTGCCGGTCTCTGGGGCTTCCTGCATACGCTGGCTCCGGTGAACTTCTATACGCACGGCACACAACTGACTGCGGCACACGGACATATGGCGTTTTACGGTGCCTATGTAGCGGTCGTGCTGACGATGATCTCCTACGCGATGCCGATTCTCAGAGGCCGTGCCGCCAACCCGGAAAAAGCACAGGTGATGGAGATGTGGTCGTTCTGGCTGATGAGTATCGCCATGATGTTCATTACCCTGTTCCTCACCGGCGCGGGCATCGTGCAGATCTGGCTGCAACGCATTTCGAGCACGCCGATGGGCTTCATGGCCGTGCAGGATCAGCTGATGATTTTCTACTGGATGCGTGAAGGCGCAGGTCTGGTGTTCATGATCGGCCTGATTATCTATCTGTGCAGTTTCTTTGCCAAAGGAGGCAACCGCGCTGCTGCCTGATTGAATGCAGCCGGTTGCAGGGGAGAGGCTGCAAGGCTTCTCCCGTTTTATCCGGCTTGATTCGCATCAATTACCTTAGTGATTTAGTAAGCTATTATCGGGGCACGCCGCAACGCCCTGTACCTGGCTGATTCCGGATTCGACATGAACTATACGACGACGAATGACAGCTCCATGGATATGGCAACGTCCGGCCGCAAATCCGGTGATTTGCCGGGTGACCTTGCAATCTGGATATTCATATTTGCCGAGATGCTGGTGTTTGGCGTGCTTTTCGTCGCTTACGCATTTTCCCGCGCCAATGATGTCGAGCTGTTCAACTCATCGCAGCAAACGCTCAGTCAAACCGCCGGCGCGATCAACACTCTGGTGCTGATCACCAGCAGTTATCTGGTCGTGCGTGCGGTTTCGGCAATCCGCAGGGGTTTTTCGAACGCATGTGCGCACTGGCTGAGCGGGGCATTTTTGCTGGGTGGCGTGTTTGTCGCCATCAAGCTCGTGGAGTTTCATGAAAAATTCTCGGCCGGCATCACGCTGAGCACCAATACGTTCTACATGTTTTATCTGGCCCTGACCTTCTTTCATTTCATGCATGTGATCATGGGCATGATCATTCTTGCGTTTATCATCAACAAGGCAAGGCGCGGCGGATACGGCAGCCAGGATTACGATGGGGTGGAGACGGGCGCTTCGTTCTGGCATATGGTCGATCTGTTATGGATCATTCTTTTTCCGCTGGTGTATGTCATTCGCTGAGGAGTCTACGGATACATGATGCAGAACAACCGGTTTGCGACGATCGTCTGGCTGGCACTGGTCTCGCTGACGCTTGCAACCTTTGCCATCGGCGAGGCCGGCCTTGGCGGGAAACAAGTGATGCTCGGCCTGTTGCTGATAGCGCTGATCAAGGGGCAGATGGTGTCGAATTATTTCATGGGGCTGAAACAGGCCGATTTTCTATGGAGAGCCATCATGCTGATTTATTATCTGCTGGTCGGCGGGCTGATCGCAGCGGCCTATCTGGCCGGATTGCAATAATGACGGTAACGGAATGAACACGACAAACATATCGAGTATCCAGCCTGAAACGGAAACCGTGCCGTTCTACGAAGCGCAGGGCAGCGAAGTCGAACTGTTCGAAAGGGCCTGGCGCAACCAGCTGCCGCTGCTGATCAAAGGGCCGACCGGTTGCGGCAAAACCCGCTTCGTCATGCAC
>JBEDHT010000187.1:0-5174 GCA_041174025.1 Pseudomonadota bacterium | reverse complement strand
ATTGTAGGCACGTGCAGAGAACAGTCCGGCCACGCGCGACAAGGCGCCGGCTTCGTTTTCCATCAGTAATGAGATGATGTGTTTCATGGATTATTCGTCCCCAGCCAGAATCATTTCCGACAGGCCTTTGCCGTTCGGAACCATGGGGAATACGTTTTCCTTTTGGTCGGTGATGAAGTTCATGAAAACGAAGCGGTCCTTCATGTCGAAGGCTTCTTTCAGCGCGCCTTCAACATCTGCGGATTTTTCGATGTTCATGCCGATATGGCCATAGGATTCCGCCAGCTTGACGAAATCCGGCAGGCTGTCCATGTACGATTCCGAGTAGCGGTTCTCGTAGAAGAACTCCTGCCACTGGCGCACCATGCCGAGATAGCGGTTGTTGAGCAGAATCACTTTGATCGGCAGGCGGAACTGATGGCAGGTTGACAGCTCCTGGATGTTCATCTGGATGCTGCCTTCGCCGGTGATGCAGGCGACCATCGCATCCGGGTCGGCCAGCTGGCAGCCCATTGCATAAGGCAGACCGACGCCCATGGTGCCGAGCCCGCCCGAGTTGATCCAGCGGCGCGGCTTGTCGAATTTGTAATACTGCGCGGCCCACATCTGATGCTGGCCGACATCCGAAGTCACATAGGCCTCGCCTTTGGTGACTTCCCAGAGTTTTTCGACGACATATTGCGGCTTGATGATCTGGCTGTCGTTCTTGTAAACCAGCGATTTCTTTTCGCGCCACAGGTCGATCTGTTGCCACCAGGACTTGATCGACTCCGCGTCCGGCTTTCTGGTTTCTGCAATCAGAAGGTCGTTCATTTCGCTCAGCACCGACTGAACGTGGCCGACGATGGGGACATCGATCTTGACGCGCTTGGAAATCGAGGAAGGGTCGACATCGATATGAATGATGGTGCGATCCTTGCTGTAGAAATGGCCGGGGTTGCCGATGACGCGGTCATCGAAACGTGCGCCGACCGCGAGCAGAACATCACAATTCTGCATGGCCATGTTGGCTTCGTATGTGCCGTGCATGCCGAGCATGCCGACAAATTGATGGTCGGTTGCCGGATAACCGCCCAGGCCCATCAGCGTATTGGTCACCGGGTAACCCAGTGCACGGGCCAGCTTGACCAGCTCGGCCGATGCGTCGCCCAGCACGAGACCGCCGCCGGTGTAGATCATCGGGCGTTTGGCTTCGAGCAGCAATTTCAGCGCTTTTTTGATCTGGCCGGAGTGACCTTTCGTGATCGGCGTGTAAGAGCGCATTTCCACCGTGGCCGGATATTCGAACTTGGTGAAATGAGCGGTAATGTCCTTGGGGATATCGACCACGACCGGCCCCGGGCGGCCGGTGGCAGCGATGTAAAACGCTTTTTTCAGCGTGGGTGCAATATCCTTGACGTCCTTGATCAGGAAGTTGTGTTTGACGCAGGGGCGCGTGATGCCGACCATGTCGACTTCCTGGAAGGCATCCATGCCGATGGCCGGAGTCGGCACCTGACCGCTGATGACGACCAGCGGAATCGAATCCATATAAGCAGTTGCAATGCCAGTGACGGCATTGGTGGCGCCCGGGCCCGAGGTTACCAGCGCAACGCCGACTTCACCTGTCGCCCGCGCAAAGGCGTCGGCGGCATGTACTGCGGCCTGTTCGTGGCGAACCAGAATGTGCTTGAAAGCATCCTGCTTGAAAATTTCGTCATAGATGTGCAGCACTGCACCACCGGGATAGCCAAAAACGAATTTGACTTTCTCCTCTTGCAGGCAGCGAATGACGATTTCGGCGCCTGAGATTTGGTGAGTGGTCTGGGGGCTGCGGTCATCCATATATTGCTTGTTTTTACTGAGAATTATTGAACCCTAAACACTAACTGGTTGCATGATTTTGGTCAAGGCCAAATGCAGCAGGAAGCGTGCCAGCGCGATTAAATAACCGGATTTTGCACGAGACCGGCGTAGTTCAAGGATGGGTGATCTGACGCGGGCAATACCCATGTTTTATGTATGGATTGATGGCGCTTCTGTTTTAGCCTGCTGGCATCGCTGGCATCATTCGAAGCGCATGGAGAGATCGACGGCTTGTATGTCCTTGGTCAGGTGGCCGATGGAAATCCGGTCAACGCCGGTCAGCGCCACTGTACGCACGTTCTTCAGCGTTATGCCGCCCGAAGCTTCCAGCAAGGCGCGGCCCTGATTCAGTCTGACGGCCTCAGCCAGATCCGAATGGCTGAAGTTGTCCAGCAGCACGGAAGCTGCCCCTGCTTCGAGCGCGAGCTGTAGCTCTTGCAGGTTTTCGACTTCGATCTGGACCGGAATGTCGCGCTTGATCGCGTGCGCCTGCTGCAGCGCCTGTGCAATACCGCCCGCCGCCGCGATGTGGTTTTCCTTGATCAAAATACCATCATGGAGACCCATGCGCTGGTTCATGCCGCCACCGGCGAGCACGGCGTATTTTTGTGCGAGCCTGAGCCCCGGCAGCGTTTTGCGGGTGTCGAGGATGGCGGCGCGAGTGCCGGCCACCGCATTGACGAACTGATGCGTTTCCGTGGCTGTTGCAGACAGTAGCTGCAGAAAATTCAGCGCTGAACGTTCTGCGGTGAGCATGGCTCTGGCGTTACCGGAAATGGCCGCCAGCACACGATTGGCGCGCACGCTATCGCCTTCCTTGACCTGCCAGTCGATATCGGTGTTCGGGTCCAGCTGCACAAAGCACTGCTGCGCCCATGGCAGGCCGCAGATCACCGCCGGCTGGCGGCAAACGATGGTGGCACGGGCTGTTTTTCCGGCAGGGATGAGTTGTGCCGTGTAGTCGCTCGAACCAATATCTTCCGCCAGCGCTCCAAGCACATTATCCAGCATCGCTTGTTCAAGCGCGGGCCGCTTTTCGGCCGGCAGGTTTTCATGAAAGAGGGAAGTGCGCATGACTTGCATTATAATGCAGCTGCCGGCGGCAACCATGGCTTTTGCTACTGAAAGCCATGCCATCAGGGCGACTTCTATATCCAATTAATCCAAAGTACAGGCTATGAAACTCCTCTATTCGCTTACCAGTCCCTATGCCCGCAAAGTGCGCGTCGTTGCCGCCGAAAAGCGCATCGAAGTCGAAATGGTCAAGGTCGTGCTGTCCGATCCGGATTGTCCGGTGATTCACCACAATCCTCTCGGCAAGATTCCGGTGCTCATTCTCGACGATGGCGAAGCCTTGTTCGATTCGAGGGTGATCGTGGAATTTCTCGATAACCGCACGCCAGTAGCGCGTCTGATTCCGCAGGATCACTCAGCCAAGGTCTGGGTGCGGCGCTGGGAAGCACTGGCCGACGGCGTTTGCGATGCGGCAATCGCTGCCATGCAGGAGTCACGCCGCGCGGAGAACATGCGCGATCAGGCAATTATCGAAAAGCAGATGGGCAAGGTGCATCGCGGTTTGCGGCAACTTAACGCCGAACTCGGTGAAAGCAAGTGGTGTGTCGACGATACCTTCAGTCTGGGCGACATTGCGCTCGGCTGCATGCTCGGCTGGCTCGATTTGCGCTACCGGGAGCTTGATTGGCGTGAGGATTACCCGAATCTCGCACGCCACTTCGAAGAAATGATGAAACGGCCATCGTTCAGCGAGACCGCCCCACCGGAAGCCTGACGTCAGACCTTCTTGCGGGTTGCCACCAGACTCGCCAGTACGGAGGTCACCAGAATCACGCCGACCACACCGAGTGCAATGCCGATCGGTACCTTGTAGAAAGACGCGACCAGCATCTTCAGGCCGACGAATACCAGAATCAGGGCGAGGCCATATTTCAGCAGATGGAAGCGGTCCGCCATGTCGGCCAGCAGGAAATAGAGGGCACGCAGGCCGAGGATGGCGAAGATGTTCGAGGTGAATACGATGAACGGGTCGGTCGTGATGGCGAAGATCGCCGGAATCGAGTCGACAGCGAAGATCAGGTCGGAAATCTCGATCATGACCAGTACCAGGAACAGGGGCGTGAACCAGCGCACGCCATCTTTCATGATCCAGAATTTCTCGCCGTGGTATTCCGGCGTGATGCGCAGATGACCTCGTAGCCATTTGAGGATGGGGTTGCGTTCAAGATCGGCTTCCTGCCCGGCGAATACCAGCATCTTGAAGCCGGTGATAACCAGAAAAATGCCAAATAGGTAGAGTATCCAGTGGAACTTGGCCACCAGGTAGGCGCCGGCCAGAATCATGATGGCGCGCAACACGATCGCTCCCAGCACGCCGTAGATCAGCACGCGGCGCTGGTATTCCGCAGGTACGCGGAAGAAAGTGAAGATCATCAGGAAAACGAAGACGTTGTCGACCGACAACGATTTTTCGATCAAATAACCGGTCAGGAATTCCAGCGCCTTGTCGTTGGCGATTTCGCGGCCGGCGTTGCCGTCCAGATACCACCATAGCAGAGCGTTGAAGATCAGCGCCAGCGTTACCCATGCGATGCTCCAGCCGAGCGCTTCGCGCGGTGATACGCGATGGGCGTGGCGACCACCGAGCACATACAGATCCAGTGCCAGCATGAACAGCACAAAGATGATAAAACCACCTCACATGAGGGGCGTGCCGATGCTGATCAGTTCCATGTGTGAGGGCCTTGGTGCTTAGCGCAGGTCGTTGGCCGCTTCCAGCGCGGCGATGCGGTCTTCAAGCGGTGGATGCGTCATGAACAGGGCCTTGAGGCCGCCATTCCTTCCACCGTTGATGCCGAAAGCCGCCATTTTGTCTGGTAGCGGATGAGGTTCGTGCAAAGACTGCAAGCGTTTCAACGCATTGATCATGCCGCGACGGCCTGCCAGTTGCGCACCGCCCCGGTCGGCGCGAAATTCGCGCTGGCGCGAGAACCACATGACGATGATCGAGGCGAGGATGCCCAGGATCAGTTCGGCGATGATCATGGTGACGAAGAAGGCCGGTCCGTGCCCTTGCTCGTTCTTGAAAATGACGCGGTCGACGGTGTGGCCGATGACGCGTGACAGGAACATGACAAAGGTGTTGACCACGCCCTGGATCAGCGCCAGCGTCACCATGTCGCCGTTGGCGGCGTGCGATACTTCGTGGCCGAGCACGGCTTCGGCTTCTTCGCGGGTCATTTTTTGCAGCAGACCGGTGGAGACGGCGACCAGTGAGTTGTGTTTGCTGGGACCGGTGGCGAAGGCGTTGACGT
>JBEDHT010000186.1:0-5135 GCA_041174025.1 Pseudomonadota bacterium | reverse complement strand
GAGCCGGCCCGGTTTTTTGCTGTGATCGTTCCAGCAATGCCGTCGATTCATGTTGAGTTAAGGTTCGGCGTTTAGGATTGAATCTACAAGCAACTGATTTCTATCAATATGTTGAAGCCTCTGAAAGTGCTGCCAGGTCAATTTACTGCTTGCTCAAAAGGCTGTCGCATTCATGCAGCCTGATCATTTCGAGATCGTGAAAATTGCTTTGGCGATTGTCGGCCTGATTCTGCTGATTACATATTTCTGCCTGTTGTTCGAGATCACGCACCAATTCTTATTTTCGTAATGCCCCGGATTTGAATCAAAACCGATGGTCAGTAGCCGTTTTTTTACTTTGCACAGCCTTCAAGTTTTAAACGTCAAGGAGAAAGTCAGGATGAAATTGAACCCATTTAACAAACCATTGCGTAGCAGCATGATACTGATGGCAATTGCCGGTCTGCTGGCTGGCTGCGGCGAGCAAAAGGCAGACGCACCAACGGCAGACAGCGCAGCGTCTGATCGCGGCATTGCCTATGTGTCGAATCAGGAAGGCGGTGTCACTGTGATCGATCTCAACACCATGACGACGGTGCGCAACATCGACACCAAAGGCGGCACCCCGCGCGGCATCGGCATCACGCCTGACGGCAAGACGCTGATTACCGCCAACAAGGATCAGGGCAATATCTCCATCATCAATGCAGAAAGCGGCGAATTCATCCAGTTCGTCGATATCGGCGTCAATCCCGAGTTTGTCCGCGTGGTCGGCAACACCGCATATGTCTCCTTCGAACCCAGCTCCAAGGGCGGCCCACCGCCGAAACCGGGTGAAGAAGTGATTGAAGCAGAAGACGACGATGAAGCCGAAGAACCGGCCCGCATCGCCATTGTTGATATCGCGCAGGGCAAGAAACTGCGCGAGATCGTCGGCGGCCCTGAAACCGAAGGTATCGAATTCTCCCACGATGGCAGCAAGCTCATCATCACCAACGAAGAAGATGACACCGTTACCGTACACGATATCGCCAGCGGCGCATTGCTGAAAACGGTGAACACCGAAAGCCTCGGCATCCGCCCGCGCGGCATCAAGGCTGCACCGGACGGTTCGGCTTATCTGGCGACGCTGGAATTCGGCAACAATTTCGTCGTCATGGACAGCGAATTCAACGTGGTCAAAACCGTACCGACCGGCGAAGCGCCCTACGGCATTGCCTATAACCGCGACGGTAGCCTGATTTACGTTGCCGCCGGCAAGGCAAAAACGCTGGAAGTGTTCGATGCCAGAACCTATGAGAAAGTGAATCAGGTCAGCACCGGCGACCGCTGCTGGCACTTCACCTTCACCCCGGATGACAAGGACATCCTGCTGGCGTGCGGACGTTCGCATGAAGTGCTGGTGATCGACACCGCAACGTTGACGGTGAAGCAACGCATCGCCGACAAGCAGTTGCCTTGGGGCATTGTGGCCTATCCGAAATCGGTCGGCAGTCTTGATGCACCCGGGTAATCAGCGTAACCGGCGCTGACGGGTTGGCCTGTGGCGAGCCGTGACCATTGCGTGGTTGCGGCTCGCTTTTTATTTGCCGGTATGCTGTTCTGCTCACGCGCGGCTGAACACCGGCGCTACGGCCAATTTCAGGATAGCCGGTATAATGTCCACCCATGACCATTGTTTCAATCATTGCGGCGATTGCCGCCAACGGCGTGATCGGCCGCAACAACGATCTCCCCTGGCATTTGCCTGAAGACCTCAAGCGTTTCAGAGCGCTGACCATGGGGCATCACATCATCATGGGGCGCAAAACCTATGAATCGCTGGGGCGTCTGTTGCCGGGCAGAACCACGGTCGTGGTCAGCCGCAATTCTGATTATCATGTCGAGGGCGCAATCGTTGTTTCCAGTCTGGCAGCGGCAATGGCAGCCTGTGCGGACGACCCGGAGGTGTTTGTCATAGGCGGCGCGCAGCTTTACCGCGAGGCATTGCCGCTGGCAGACAGGCTTTATCTCACCGAACTGCAGGACGCCTTTGAGGGGGATGCGAGTTTTCCGGCATATGACCGTAGTGCCTGGCGCGAGGAGCTGCGCGAAGAACATGTCTCCGCGCAGGGACTTAAGTTCAGCTACGCGAATTACCGCCGTATTCAAGCGTTAAAGAAACACTGATTTATTCGGTTTTGTCGTTCCGGCGCAGGCCGGAACCCGGTTAAACAAAGGCACTGGATACCGGCCTGCGCCGGTATGACGAATAAATCAGTGGTTTCTTGGATTGTTGGTTTCTTGGCCGCCAAATCAGTCTTCGGCGACGCAATCCACGTAGTATCTCGATTTACCATCCACCATACCCTTGACCAGACCGTGGACGTCAGTCTCGAAGCCGGGGAAACGCTCGTTGAAATCGCGGGCGAATTTCAGGTAATTGACGATCTTTCGGTTGAACTGTTCGCCCGGAATCAGCAAGGGAATGCCGGGCGGGTAGGGCGTCAGCAGCACGGCGGTGATGCGGCCTTCGAGTTCGTCGATGAGGACGCGGTCAATTTTGCGGTGCGCCATGCGGGCGAAGGCATCGGTCGGTTTCATGGCCGGTACCATGTCGGAGAGATACATTTCCGTCGTCAGACGGGCAACGTCGTTGGCGCGATACACCTCGTGAATCTGTGTGCTGAGATCGCGCAGGCCGACGCGCTCGTAGCGCGGATGCTTGGCGACGAATTCAGGCAGCACTTTCCAGCACGGCTGGTTCTTGTCGTAATCGTCCTTGAACTGCTGCAGGGCGGCCACCATGGTGTTCCAGCGGCCCTTGGTGATGCCGATGGTAAACATGATGAAGAACGAGTAAAGACCGGTCTTTTCGACGATAACGCCGTGCTCGGCCAGATACTTGGTCACAATCGCTGCCGGAATGCCGAGTTCGTCGGAGAACGAGCCGTCGACATCGAGCCCCGGCGTGATGATGGTGGCCTTGATCGGGTCCAGCATGTTGAAACCTTCGGCCAGATTGCCGAAACCGTGCCAGCGTTCGTTGGCTTTCAGCATCCAGGCTTCACGCTCTTCCAGACCTTCTTCCGACAGGTCGTTCGGCCCCCACACCTTGAACCACCAATCTGATCCCCATTCCTCATCGACCTTGCGCATGGCGCGGCGGAAATCCAGCGCTTCGCGCAGGGATTCCTCCACCAGCGCGGTACCGCCCGGTGCTTCCATCATGGCAGCTGCCACATCGCAACTGGCGATGATGGAATACTGCGGGCTGGTGGAAGTGTGCATCAGATAGGCTTCGTTGAAGACATCGCGATCGAGGCGGTTGTTTTCGGCGTCTTCCACCAGAATCTGCGAGGCCTGCGAAAGGCCGGCCAGCAGTTTGTGCGTGGATTGCGTGGAAAACACCATGGATTCCTTGCAGCGCGGGCGGTCGGCGCCGATCGCATGGTAATCGCCATAGAAGTCGTGGAAGGTCGCGTGCGGCAGCCAGGCTTCGTCGAAATGCAGGGTATCGATCTTGCCGTCCAGCATTTCCTTGATTTCCTCGACGTTGTAAAGCACGCCGTCGTAGGTGGATTGCGTGATGGTCAGCACGCGCGGCTTGGCATTTTTGTCCAGTGCGAACGGGTTGGCCTCTATTTTCTTCTTGATGTTTTCCCAGGCGAATTCCTCTTTCGGAATCGGGCCGATGATGCCGAAATGATTGCGGGTCGGCATCAGGAAGACCGGAATCGCACCGGTCATGATGATGGAGTGCAGCACCGATTTGTGACAGTTGCGGTCGACCACGACGATATCGCCGGGCGCGACCGTCGAGTTCCAGACGATCTTGTTGGAAGTCGAGGTACCGTTGGTGACGAAATATAGGTGATCGCAGTTGAAAATGCGGGCCGCATTGCGCTCGGAGGCAGCGACCGGGCCGGTGTGGTCAAGCAGCTGGCCGAGTTCATCGACCGCATTGCAGACGTCGGCGCGCAGCATGTTTTCGCCGAAGAACTGGTGAAACATCTGGCCGACCGGCGATTTCAGGAAGGCAACGCCGCCGGAGTGGCCAGGGCAGTGCCAGGAATAGGAGCCGTCTGCCGCGTAGTGCGTCAGCGCGCGGAAAAACGGCGGTGCCAAGCTGTCCAGATAGGTGCGGGCCTCGCGCACGATATAGCGCGCGACGAATTCCGGCGTGTCCTCATGCATGTGGATGAAGCCGTTCAGCTCGCGCAGGATTTCGTTGGGAATATGCCGTGAAGTGCGGGTCTCGCCGTGCAGGAAAATGGGGATTTCCTCGTTGCGGTAGCGGATTTCATCGACGAACTTGCGCAGGTTCTCCAGCGCTTCGGGTTTTTCCTCGACGATTTCTTCGTCGTCGATCGACAGAATGAATGCGGATGCGCGGCTCTGCTGTTGCGCAAAGGAGGTGAGGTCGCCGTAACTGGTGACGCCCAGAACCTCATAGCCTTCTTCCTCAATGGCTTTGGCCAGCACGCGAATGCCCAGGCCGGAGGAGTTCTCGGAGCGGAAGTCTTCGTCGATGATAACGACGGGGAATCTGAATTTCATGAGTCTCTCCAAAAACATTCAGCCGAGCCGTTCGCAGAGCAGAGCGCCATGGGCGCTGGATGATCTCTGTAAAAAACGCTGCGGTCTTTGCGGCTGAGAATGTGCTTTCCTAGATCTTGGGCAGGGTGACGCCGACCTGGCCCTGGTATTTACCGCCGCGATCCTTGTAGGAAGTTTCGCAGACTTCGTCGGATTCGAAGAACAGCACCTGGGCGCAGCCTTCACCGGCATAGATTTTGGCGGGCAGCGGGGTGGTGTTGCTGAATTCCAGCGTCACATAGCCTTCCCATTCCGGTTCGAACGGCGTGACGTTGACGATGATGCCGCAGCGCGCATAGGTGGATTTGCCGAGACAGACGGTCAATACGCTGCGTGGAATGCGGAAATATTCGACTGTGCGGGCCAGCGCGAAAGAGTTCGGCGGAATCACGCAATAGCCTTTGCCGGAGACTTCAACGAAGGATTGCGGATCGAAGTTCTTCGGGTCGACGATGGTGCTGTTGATGTTGGTGAACAGCTTGAATTCGCGCGAGCAGCGGATGTCGTAGCCGTAGCTCGAGGTGCCGTAGGAGACGATCTTGTGGCCGTTGGCCTCGCGCACCTGGCCGGCCTCGAAG
>JBEDHT010000185.1:0-4348 GCA_041174025.1 Pseudomonadota bacterium | reverse complement strand
CAGTGTCGTCTGATGGCCGGGTGCGGCAAAGGTTGAGCGATAACGGCGGCGATGTACGTGAACCTGCCTGGGGCCCTCGTGTTGATTAGGTTTTGAAGGTTTTTTCAAGGCACTTTTTGCCTTATGGTCGTTATGCTGTAAAGTTCTATTTGTACTATTTTGCTTAATAAAAGGAGAGAAATAATGAATAAAGGTCTGATTGGAACCATCTTGCTGGCTGTGATGCTCACAGCCTGTTCAAGCAAACCGATGAAAGATGCCCCCGCACCGGTAGAGGAAAAGGCACCTGCGGCAGTCAGCACAACTACCGATAGCGATGCAGCAACTTCCGGCGCGACTACATCGGATGTGGCTTACAACCCGCTGAAAGATCCCAACAACATTCTTTCCCAGCGCAGCATCTATTTCGATTTCGACAAAGATGAAGTCAAGGCTGAGTTCCGTCCGTTGATCGAAGCGCATGCAGGCTATCTGAACCAGAATGCCGGTGCCAGTGTTGTGCTGCAAGGTCATGCCGATGAAATCGGTACCCGTGAATACAACCTCGCGCTCGGTCAGCGCCGTTCTGTTTCCGTCAAGAAGGTGATGAATCTGCTCGGTGTACAAGACAGGCAGATCGAGACCGTCAGCTACGGTGAAGAGCGCGCGACTGGTACTGACGCTGCCAGCCGTCAGAAAGACCGTCGCGTAGATATCATCTATCAAGGCGAGTAAACAGGAGCGTTTATGCGTCGACTGATTCTGGGTTCGGTAGTTTTGCTGGCATTGTCACAGAACGCGCATGCGTTTCTGGAGGACAAGGAAGCACGCAAGAAAATTACCGAAAATCAGACCCAGAATCAGACGGCGTTCAACGAGCTGAAAAAGAATCAGCAGGCTCTGGAAGAACGCTTGGCGGCGATTGAAGCCATCGTCAAAGGCCAGGGTCTGCTTGATTTGCTAAGTCAGGTGGAACAGCTCAATCAGGAGCTCAGCCGCTTGAAGGGCGAACTCGAAGTCGCCAACCATAACATTACGATTACCCAGCAGCGTCAGCGTGATTTGTACGCTGATACTGATACGCGTTTGCGTCAGCTGGAAAGCAGCGCAACGCCAGCCGCGCAGCCTGCTGCGGCTGCGGCAGACGGCAGCAATGCAAGTCAGGAAGCTTCGCAAGAAAGCCGTGATTTTGAAGCTGCACAAGCACTTGCTACCGCTTCCAGACACCGGGAAGCGTTCGAGGCATTTGATAAATATCTGCAAACCTATCCGAATAGCGCTCGCGTGCCGGAAGCACAGTACGCCCTCGGTTATGCCCAGTTTTCATTGAAGAACTACAAGGCTTCAATGGCGACCCAGCAGAAATTGCTGCAGCAGTTCCCTGATCATGCCAAAGCGCCCGACGCCATGTACAACATTGCCAACTCGCAGATTCAGCTGTCCGATGTTGATGGTGCCAAGAAAACCCTGCGGCTTTTACTCAGCAAATATCCCAAGAGCGACGTGGCGCCAACTGCGCAGAAGCGCCTCGCAGTGCTCGAATCCATCAAAACAAGGTAGCGCCTGTTCACATTTGTCGAGCTGCTGATGCCATGCGCGTATAATTGCGCTTCTTCTTTTGGCATGGTTCTCTACAAAACCACGCAACATGACACTCAGGATTCATGAAATTTTCCATTCCCTGCAAGGGGAATCGTCCCGTACCGGCTTGCCGACGGTGTTCGTGCGCCTGACCGGCTGTCCGATGCGCTGCGTCTATTGCGATACAGCCTATGCTTTCAGCGGCGGCGGCAACATGACGCTGGATCAGATCATGGAAAAGGTCGGCGAGTATGGTGCGCGCTACGTCACAGTGACCGGTGGCGAGCCGCTGGCCCAGAAAAAGTGTCTTGAGCTTTTGAGCAGGCTTTGTGATGCGGGTTATGAGGTTTCGCTGGAAACCGGAGGTGCGATCGATATCAGCGGTGTTGACCCCCGTGTTGCGGTAATCCTCGATATCAAGACGCCGGGTTCGGGTGAGCTGGAAAAATACCGCTGGGAAAATCTCGACCATCTGAAGCCGCTGGATGAAGTCAAGTTCGTTCTCTGTGACCGCGCCGATTACGATTGGGCTAGGCAGTTCCTGGCCGGGCACCGCATCGCAGATCAATGCAGCGTGCTCTTCTCGCCGGTTTATGGCCGACTCAATCCGGCCGATCTCGCAGAGTGGATATTGCAGGACAAACTGCCGGTGCGCATGCAGGTGCAATTGCACAAGATTCTCTGGGGCGAGAAACCGGGCGTTTAGGAATTGCAGATGAAGAATATACCCACAGGGGACATGCCCGCCGAAAACCCGCGCGCCAAAGCCGTCGTCCTGCTGTCAGGCGGACTTGATTCCGCCACGGTTCTGGCGATTGCACGCAGCCGGGGTTTCGACTGTTATTGCCTCAGTCTCGATTACCATCAACGCCATGTCGCCGAGCTGAAGGCGGCAGAGAAAATTGCTGCATATCAAGGGGCAGCCGCGCATCGCGTGGCCCAGCTCGATCTCTCGATGTTCGGGGGCTCGGCGTTGACCGACCAGCATATCGACGTGCCGGAAGCGCCTACAGAGGGCATACCGGTGACTTACGTCCCTGCGCGCAATACCATCATGCTGTCTCTCGCACTGGCGTGGGCAGAAGTGCTGGATGCCAGGGATATCTTCATAGGAGTCAATGCGCTGGATTATTCCGGCTATCCCGATTGTCGCAAGGAGTATGTGCAGGCCTTTCAGCGCATGGCCAATCTGGCGACCAAGTCCGCGGTGGAAGGCAGAACGATCAGCATTCATGCACCGCTGATTGACCTGAGCAAGGCGCAGATCATTCGGCAGGGCATCGCTCTGGGCGTGGATTACGGGATGACAGTGTCCTGCTACCAAGCCGATGCTCAGGGTCGTGCCTGCGGTTTGTGCGATTCCTGCCGCTTCCGGCGCGAGGGTTTTGCGGCGGCCGGGGTTGCTGATCCGACGCATTATCAAAATGTTTCGCAGGGCTCAGATAAACCTTGCCAAAGTATTAAAAAATAACGTAAAATCCGCCCCTTTCTGCAAAAACTTTAAGAGAACAAACAAATGGTGATCATTCGACTGGCCCGTGGTGGCGCGAAGAAAAACCCTTTTTACAGTGTCGTGGTTGCAGATTCCCGCAATCGCCGCGATGGCCGCTTCATTGAGCGCGTCGGTTTTTACAACCCGCTGGCAAAGGGCGCTCAAGAAGGTCTTCGTCTCGATGAGGCGCGTATCAGTCACTGGCAAAGCCATGGCGCTCGTCTGTCCGACTGCGTAGCGCGTCTGGTCAAGCTGCACGCCAAGGGCCCTGAAGGCATGCAGGCGGTCAAGCAGAAGGATGCTGCCAAGGCCGAAGCCGTGAAGGCCAAAGCTGCGGCCGCGGAAGCTGCCAAGTTGAAGGCAGCTGCTGATGCCAAGGCTGCTGAAGAAGCTGCCGCCGCTGCAGAAGCCAAGGCAGCAGCCGAAGTAGCTGAAACTCCGGAAACACCCGAAGACGCAGCCTGATAAGGCGCGGCAGCCATTACAAGTGCTGCCGCAAAGCAAGCTTTGAGTGAAATGGTAATCATGGGGCGCGTCGTCGCCCCATATGGCATTTATGGCTGGCTGAAAATCCAGCCGGATACCGAAATGCTGGATGGTCTGCTGGATTACCCGGACTGGTGGTTGGGGCGTGAGCCTTCCTGGCAAAAATTTGAAGTAGAGACGGCCAGAATACACAGCAATAGTTTGCTGGTGAAACTGAAGGGCGTTGCCGATCGTGATGCTGCCTTCGCGCTCAAGGGCAGGCAGGTTGCAGTGCCGCGCGAACAGTTGCCTGAGCCGGAAGAAAACGCCTATTACTGGTCTGATCTGATCGGCTTGCAGGTGAAGAATCTGCAGGATGTTGATCTAGGCAATGTGGCCGAGTTATTTGAAACCGGCGCCAATGATGTGATGGTAGTCAAGGGCGAGCGTGAGCGATTGCTGCCGTTCATTGCCCAGGTTGTGCTGGATGTGAATCTTGAAGCCGGTACCATGCTGGTTGACTGGGATGAAGAGTTTTGAGCGGGACGACATACCAGTTCGATGTGGTCACATTATTCCCGCAGATGTTCGAGGCGGTAACGCAATCGGGCATTACGGCAAGAGCACTGGAAAAAAGGATTTATCAATTGTCGTTGTGGAATCCGCGCGATTTCACCACCGACAATTACAAGACCGTGGATGACCGGCCCTACGGGGGCGGCCCCGGCATGGTGATGCTGGCAGAACCTCTGGAAAAGGCCATCGCTGCGGCAAAGACGCGACAGCAGGCGGCGGGTGTCACGCAGGGCAGGGTCATTCATTTATCGCCGC
>JBEDHT010000184.1:0-2917 GCA_041174025.1 Pseudomonadota bacterium | reverse complement strand
CATCATGGGCATCGTCAACGTTACGCCCGATTCCTTCTCCGATGGCGGCCAGTACAGCTCCACGGAAAAAGCCGTTGCCCATGCCCTGCAGCTGGTTGAAGAGGGTGCCGACATTCTCGATATCGGCGGCGAATCGACCCGTCCCGGTGCGACGCCGGTCAGTCTGGAAGACGAGCTGGCAAGAGTATTGCCGGTGATCGAACAGCTGGCGCAACGGACAACCGTGCCTTTATCCATCGATACCTACAAACCGCAAGTGATGCGTGCGGCGATTGCCGCCGGTGCCGATATCGTCAACGATGTGCGTGCGCTGCAGGAGCCGGGCGCGCTGGAGATCGTGGCTGACAGCCGCGCCGGTGTGTGCCTGATGCACATGCAGGGCACGCCGCAGACCATGCAGCAGGATCCGCACTACGACGACGTGGTGGCCGAGGTCAACGCTTTTCTCGCTGCGCGCCTGGCCGCAGCCGAAGCTGCCGGTATCGCCCGCGAACGGGTGGTGCTTGACCCCGGCTTCGGCTTCGGCAAGAAAACGCAGCACAATCTGCAACTGCTGCAGGAGATCGGCCAGACACTGGCGCTCGGACGCCCGCTGCTGGTCGGACTGTCGAGAAAATCGGTGCTCGGCCAGATTACCGGCGGCGACGTCAATGCGCGTTTGCACGCCAGCCTGGCAGCATCAGTGATATCGGTGATGAAAGGCGCTAGAATCGTGCGTGTGCATGATGTGAAGGCGACGGCGGATGCCTTGAAAGTGACGGCTGCCGTTCTGTAGAAAATCAGGGTGGAACAATAATGAGCAGAAAATACTTTGGCACCGATGGCGTGCGCGGGCGTGTCGGGCAAATGCCGATCACGCCGGATTTCGTCATGCGTCTCGGCTATGCGGCGGGCCGCGTGCTGACCGGCATTGACAGCCATCTCGCACAGGGCGTGCACCCCAGCGTGTTGATCGGCAAGGATACGCGCATCTCCGGATATATGCTGGAAGCGGCGCTGGAAGCAGGTCTTGCCGCTGCCGGTGTCGATGTCATGCTCACCGGTCCGATGCCGACACCGGCTGTTGCCTATCTGACGCGGGCCTTGCGCGCGCAGGTCGGCATCGTCATCACCGCTTCGCATAATCCGTTTGAAGACAACGGCATCAAGTTCTTTTCGGCCGAAGGTACCAAGCTCGACGACGCCATAGAACGCGCCATCGAGGCGGAACTGGATAAACCGATGGAAGTTGTGCCATCGGCACGGCTGGGCAAGGCCAGACGCATCAATGATGCGGCAGGCCGCTACATCGAGTTCTGCAAGAGCACATTCCCCAACGCGCTCGACCTGCGCGGCATGAAAATCGTGCTGGATTGCGCCAATGGGGCAACCTATCACGTCGCGCCGCCGGTGTTTCACGAACTCGGGGCCGAAGTGATCGCCATCGGCAATCAGCCCGACGGCCTTAATATCAACCTCGAATGCGGTTCGACCCACACCGATTCGCTCTGCCGTGCGGTGGTCGAGCATGGTGCCGACCTCGGCATTGCCTTCGACGGCGACGGCGACCGCGTGATGATGGTGAACGGCAACGGGCAATTGCTCGACGGCGACCAGCTGCTCTACATCATTGCCATGCACAGGCAACAGCGCGGCCGCCTGAACGGCGGTGTCGCCGGCACCCTGATGACCAACCTGGCGCTGGAACATACATTGCAGAAAGCAGGGATTCCGTTTGCGCGGGCCAAGGTCGGCGACCGCTATGTGCTCGAACTGTTGAACCAGCGCCAGTGGCAGCTCGGCGGGGAGAATTCCGGACACATTCTCGCGCTCGACAAGCACAGCAGCGGTGATGGCATTATCGCAGCGCTGCAGGTGCTGCATGCGCTCAAGACCAGCGGCAAGTCGCTGACACAGCTGGGCGCGGAGCTGACGCTGTATCCGCAGGTGTTGATCAACGTGAGCATCAAGAAACGCATCGACCTTGAGGCCAGCGCCGAATTGCAGGCAGCGGTAGCCGCCGCCGAGCGCGAACTGAACGGCAGCGGGCGCGTGCTTCTGCGTGCTTCCGGCACCGAGCCAAAGATCCGCGTCATGGTCGAAGGCCAGTCTCAAGCGCAGGTGCAATCTCTGGCCGAACGCATCGCGGAGGTGGTCAGGCAGCAGGCGTGTCAGGCAAACGCTGATTGATCCGGTTTTGTCGTTCCGGCGCAGGCCGGAACCCGGCTGAAAAAAGGCACTGGATACCGGCCTGCGCCGGTATGACGTATAAATCAGCGCTTTCCTGGTGGCGTTGGCCGGTGAGAGGGCAACCGCACCATCACAATAAATTCCTGAATTTATTCACGGAATTGTCACATTGACATGACATCATGGCGGCATGAAACATCATTCATGCAGTATTGAAGCGCTCCAACCCGGGGGCTTTTCAGGAGGATGCCATGTCGCACAAAATGCGTTTGTACCTTCATCGGTTTAACCGGTTCGACAGCTCGCTTTGTATCCGCGTCAACCGTAGCAGCCAGCATTTGTGGGTGCGCTGGTGGTTCCGGCTGGTCAGCCGTCTGGGTGACGGCGTGTTCTGGTACCTTTGCATGCTGGCGATTCTGCTGGTCGAAGGCAGTGCCGGCGTGACGCCGGTCATCAACATGGCGCTTGCCGGGCTCAGCGGCACGCTGCTTTACAAGTGGCTGAAAGGCAAAACGCTACGCCCGCGGCCTTACGAAGTGCATCAGGATATCTGGCTCGCCGGGCGTCCGCTCGACCGTTTCAGTTTCCCTTCCGGCCATACCCTGCACGCGGTCGCTTTCAGCGTGGTGGCGCTGCCTTACTACCCGGAGCTGGGCTGGTTGCTGTTGCCGTTTACGGCGATGGTGGCGATGTCACGCGTCGTGCTGGGTCTGCACTACCCGAGCGATGTGCTGGCCGGTGCCGCCAT
>JBEDHT010000183.1:0-2753 GCA_041174025.1 Pseudomonadota bacterium | reverse complement strand
GACAGTGAAAGCTTGACCACGCTTTGTGCCGGGGTCGGCGGGAAGCCGGTGACCACCGCTTCGATGCCGCGTACCGAACGGGTGCCGGTGGCGTACAGGTTCTCGAACCACCAACCCTGCGACTTCAGTTTTTCCAGCTCCGGCGTGACCGGGATGCCACCCAGCGATTCAACGAAAGTCGCGCCCAGGCTTTCCTGCAGGATGATCACCAGGTTGAGCGGTTTTTCGCGCCGGACGCTGGCGGTCTGGCTGGTCAGGGTCGGCAGGTGTTCGTCACCGATCAGCGGGCGCTGATCCTGCAGCATTTCGCGCACCAGGCGGATTTGTTCCATTGCTTCCGCTTCGTTCATGTCGCCGTAAATCTCGCTCGATTTGGCTTCATGTTTGAGGTTGTAGATGGCATGGAATACCGACCAGGTCGAGTTCATGATCAGCGTGTTGACCATGGTGTCGGACGTGATGGCGAACATCGCCGGATTGGCCGGACGGTGGTCGGCAGTGGAACGCACGGAAAATACGACCAGCAGAACAACCAGCGGCAAGGCCAGCCAGTGCTTGAGGTGTTTGGTTGGAGCCTGCTGGCGGAGCCAGGGCCGCATCAGGCGGCTCATGCCCCACAAGGTCAGGATCAGCGCGCCGATACCGGCAAAGACATGCACGCGGAAGCCGTTCCACAGCATGGGCAGCACTTCATTCGGGTATTTCAGGTATTCGACAAACAGGCGGTTGGGGCGCGTATCGTACTCGCCGATAAAGCCCGGCGTCGCCGCTTCCATAAAAATCAGCAGGGTGACGCAGGCGACCACCCAGAAAAAGGTGAAACCGCGCCACCAGGGCCAGGCTTTGCGGTGCGCGAACAGCGGCGTCAGCAACAGCGGGATGATGACCATCAGTCCCATCTGGATGATATCGACGCGCAGACCCTGCAACAGCATCTCGGGCCAGATGCCGGTGGCGGCCACACGGTCGGATTGCCACAGCATGAGCCCGGCGCGGGATAGCGAAAGCAGGGGCAGCGAAATCAGATACATGGCCACCAGCGGTGCGTAATAGCCCAGGGATTCGAGTTTTTTCCAGAATTTTTCCAGCATATCAGCCTGTTATATGTAAATTTGGTGAAACAAAAGTGCTATCCAGATGGTGCCGGAATTTACAAAATCAAGCTTAAACGAAGCTTAATTCCGGCTGTATTCCTGCAATCATTCAGACCGCATGACCAGCGGCCGTTTTCATCAGCCCGGCAGCATTCTTTTCAGCGTGTTGTCGCGCCTGACATAGTGATGGTAAAGCCCGGCCAGCGCATGCGCCGCGATCAGCAGATAACCGATGCTGCCGGCAGTGGTGTGTGCCGACTTGATCGTTTTGGCCAGGGCTTCGTTTTCGCCGGTCAGCGGCGGCAGTTCCAGACCGAAAAACGGTATCGGTTTGCCAGCCGCGCTCAGCATCAGCCAGCCCGCCAGTGGCATGCACAGCAGGAAAGCGTAAAGCACCACATGCATGGCTTGTCCGAGCCGGTGCACTAGCGGCGAAGGCGGCGGTTCAATGGCCGGCGTGCGGCTCGACAGGCGAAATAAAAGTCGAAGACAGACTGTAGCCAATACCGTCAGGCCGAACATGAAATGCAGGCTTTTCAGCAGATTGCGCGGGTCGGAGTCTTTCGGAAAAAGTTCGCGCAGCTCGATAAAGCTGTACACCGCAATCAGCAGCAGCAGCGTCAGCCAGTGCAGCACGATGACCGGCGCAGCATATTTGTCCTGAAGGTTTTTTGTGCTCATGTCGGTTTCTCCTCTTGCTCGAATAATTTGTCTGCGAATACCAGCAGCATCAGCAGAATCACGAGGCTGGCGAGCCATGCGGCCCAGAGCGTATGAAACAGGAAGTGCATGCCGCGCATCTGCTGTACCCAACCTAGTATAAGTCCAACACTCAATCCGGTGAAAAATACAAAGAGTGCGGTTCGTGGTTTGTGCGGCAGCCAGAAAACGCAGAAAGCCGCCAGCCAGAGGCCGACCGTCGCATGCCCGGCCGGGAAGCAGTGGCCATACTTGATGCCATCCGGCACGCTGTCGAGCAGACGGATGAAAGGGCTGTCGCCGCCGTAACGGTCGATGCCCTGCGGACAATGCAGGACCGAGAACTGCTTGAAGCTGCGTATGGTGGTGGGCACCAACACCGATGCCAGCGCGACAAAGCGCAATCGCGCCCTGACGAACGGACGCATGATGCGCCAGGGCCGCAGGCTGTCCAGCGCCACGATGAGCAGGATCAGATAGCCGATGCGGATGATGACGTTCTTGACGTAGCCATGCATCAGCCGGTCCGCAAACCATGATTTGTCCCACGGGAAAATGCCTTGCGCTGCATCGAAGTAATAATCCTCGATGAGAAGGTCGAGATCGCTCAGCTGGCCGACGCATAGCATCAGTATGGCGATGACGGCCAGCGCCAGTGCCGCGCGCAGAAACAGCGGCGTTTTCAGCCGTTGCAAAAGTATGTCCGGCATGCTCAGTTCACCGTGACTGCAACATTGAGCGCGCTGCCGGCAGCCATCACTGGCAACTCTTTCAGCCCGCCATGCTTGAAGGCGTTGGCTGCGGTCTGGTAATACGCAATCGCTTCCTTCACCATCTGCCGGTCGGCCTCGGCCGGTTCAGCTTCATAGGTTTGCGGGTCAATGCGGTAGGCTTCTACCCGTTGTTTGGGCAGAAGCACCACGAGCCGGTCATTCTTGTAATAGCCGAGCGATTGATAGT
>JBEDHT010000182.1:0-3757 GCA_041174025.1 Pseudomonadota bacterium | reverse complement strand
TCCGGCGTATTCTGCTGACGGCTTCTGGCGGGCCTTTCCGCAACACCAGCGCCGAGGATCTTGAAAAAGTTACGCCAAAGCAGGCACTCAATCATCCCAACTGGGTGATGGGGCCGAAAATCACGATTGACTCCGCGACCCTGATGAACAAGGGTCTTGAGGTGATCGAGGCGCACTGGCTGTTCAGTGCGGGGCCGGAGCAGATCCAGGTTGTTGTACACCCGCAGAGCGTGATTCACTCAATGGTGGAATATGTAGATGGTTCAGTATTGGCTCAGTTGGGCAACCCGGACATGAGAACACCGATAGCATTCGCACTGGGTTATCCGGAGCGTCTGGAGAGTGGTGTGCCCAGCCTCGATTTTTTCACCATCGGGAAATTTGATTTTGAAGCGCCGGATATGGTCAGGTTTCCCTGCTTGCGCCTCGCATTTGATTCATTGCGCAGTGGCGGCACGGCGCCGGCAATTCTCAACGCTGCCAATGAAGTCGCAGTTGCAGCATTCTTGAACGAGCGTATAGGCTTCACCGACATTCCGCGCATGATCGAGACGGTGCTTGAACAATCCGACATTCTGCCAGCCAGCACGCTGGATAGCGTGATTGAAGCCGACCGTCAGGCGAGATTGCTTGCGAATGCCTGGATGGATAAACACTGATGCTCACGATAGTTGCATTTCTGGTGACGTTAAGCGTGTTGATCGCCATACACGAATACGGCCATTTTCAGGTGGCCCGCTGGTGTGGCGTCAAGGTGTTGCGCTTCTCGATTGGATTCGGCAAACCTTTGTTTCGAAAATCGTTCGGCAAGGACAATACCGAGTTCGTGATCGCCGCCTTGCCCTTCGGTGGCTATGTCAAGATGCTGGATGAGCGCGAAGGCGAAATCGATGCGAGCGAAGACCTTGCACGCGCATTCAATCGTCAATCGGTCTGGAGACGTATCGCTATCGTTTCGGCCGGACCGGCAGCCAATTTGCTGCTGGCAATTTTTTTATATTGGATATTGTTCATGCACGGCGTCATTGGTATCAAGCCAATCCTTGGCGAGATACAGCCGAACACGCCTGCAGCAGCAGCCAATCTGAAAGAGGGCGATCTCATACAGACCGTTGCCGGTGAATCCACCAGGACTTGGCAGGATGTCAGATGGCTGCTGCTGCAGGAATCGCTCAATGCCGAATCTGTTGAACTTGAAGTCATCGATCAGGCAGGCAGGCTGCATGCATCGGCGCTAAGTCTGCAGAGCATAGGCCGTGATGATTACGAAAGCGATTTTCTTGACAAACTCGGATTGAAACCCTATCAGCCGGAAGCACCTGCCATCATAGGCGATCTGGTTGGCGGAGGCGTTGCTGAACGTTCCGGACTTCAGCCAGGCGACAAAGTCATTTCAGCGAATGGTGAAAGCATCACAAATTGGGAACATTTCGTGACTATCATTCGTAAAAATCCGCAGAAACCGATACAACTTATGATCCAGCGCGGCGAAGATGTTCTGGCACTGGATATTGTTCCAGAGAGTGCCAGCGAGGGGGGCAAACGGATCGGGAGAATCGGAGCTGTTGGCCCTATGGGTGAGGCAGTTCTGGGTACCTACATGACAACAATCAGCTATGGCCCGCTTGAGGCCTTGGCAAAAGCCACTGGCAAAACGTGGGAAACCTCGATATTCAGCCTGAAAATGCTGGGTAGCATGATTACCGGTGATGTTTCCTGGAAAGGAGTCAGTGGCCCTGTAACGATTGCCAGCTATGCGGGGCAAAGCGCACATATCGGCTGGAAAACCTTTCTCGGATTTCTCGCCCTTGTCAGCATCAGCCTCGGTGTGCTTAATCTGCTGCCTGTGCCTGTATTGGATGGCGGTCATTTGATGTATTATATGGTGGAAATTTTCAAGGGCAGCCCTGTTTCGGAAGCGGCGATGGAATTGGGTCAGCGCATAGGTCTGTTCTTGTTGGGGCTGCTGATGATTGTGGCTTTTTATAACGATATAAACCGGATTCTCACAGGCTGAACTTAATGAAATTTGGCATCAAGCTCAACCATATACTGCCGTTAGTCATCAGTGCTTATGTTTCAAATGCCTGGGCCATAGAACCTTTCGTTGTCCAGGATATCCGCGTTGAAGGTATCCAGCGCACCGAGCCCGGCACGATATTCAATTACCTGCCGGTCAGAGTCGGCGAAACCATGGACGATGAAAAAGCCACTCAGGCCATCAAATCGCTCTATGCCACCGGATTCTTCAAGGACGTGCGTATCGAAGTCGACAACAATGTGCTGGTGGTTCTGGTTCAGGAACGCGCCGCCATTGCAGCAATCAGCTTCAACGGCAACAAATCATTTCCCAGCGACAAGATGCTGGAGGGCTTGAGCCAGATCGGCTTGTCCAACGGTCTGATTTTTGACCGCTCAATGCTGGATCGCGCCGAGCAGGAAATCAAACGCCAATATCTGGCCCAGGGCAAATACGCGGCCACCGTCAAAACCATCGTCAGTCCGCTGGAGCGTAATCGCGTCGCTATCCGCTTTGATATCGAAGAAGGTGCCGTCTCCAAGATACGCAGCATCAATATCGTCGGCAACAAGGACTTTACTGATGAAGTACTGCTTGAGCAGTTCAAGCTGACAACACCGAACTGGCTGAGCTGGTGGAACAAGGATGACCAGTATTCAAAGCAAAAATTGACGGCCGACCTTGAAGCCTTGCGTTCTTTTTACATGAACCAGGGTTATCTCGAATTCAATGTCGATTCCACCCAGGTTTCCATTACCCCGGACAAGCGCGATATTTACATCACGGTGAATATTACCGAGGGCATGAAATATACCGTCAGCGAAATCAAGATGGCGGGCGAAATGTTGCTGGCGGAAGAAGAAGCCATGAGTCTCGTCAGCATTCAGGCCGGCGAATTTTTCAACCGCGAAAAGGTGACGCAGTCAAGCAAGGCGATCAGTGACCGTCTGGGCAATGATGGCTATGCCTTTGCCAACGTGAATGCGGTTCCTGCGCTGGACAAGGAAAATCACACCGTTGCATTTACCTTTTTTGTTGACCCCGGTCGCAGGGTTTATGTGCGCCGCATCAATCTGACCGGCAATACGCGCACTCGTGATGAAGTGCTCCGGCGCGAAATGCGTCAGCTTGAGTCGTCCTGGTATGGCGCGGAAAAGATCGAGCGCTCGAAGCAGCGCTTGCAGCGGCTGCAATTCTTTGATGACGTCAATGTTGAAACACCAGCTGTACCCGGTACGACTGATCAGGTAGACCTCAACATCAATGTGACCGAAAGATCGACCGGTAGCGTACAGTTCGGCGCCGGTCTCTCCAGTTCGGAAGGCGTGGTTTTTGGCATCACGGTCAACCAGAACAACTTCCTCGGGACCGGCAACCGCGTCAGTGCGCAGATTAATACGGGGGACGTGAACAAGACTTACTCGCTGTCTTTTACCGACCCTTACTTTACGCCTGACGGCATCAGCCGGGGTTTCGATGTTTACCGCCGCGATGTCAACACCAGCTCTCTGTCGACTGCATCATACGAGAGTTCTTCGTATGGTGCCGGTGTGCGCTTCGGCATGCCGCTGAGTGAAGGTGCCTTTGTCAGTGCAGGTCTGACTTTCGACAATACCTCGATCGACCTCAGCTCTGACAGTTCGGTCCGATATCAAAACTACTGCGGCGGACTTTCATGCACCAACAACAGTCTGATGCTGAGTCTGAGCTGGGCGAACGATACCAGAGATAATGTGC
>JBEDHT010000181.1:0-5120 GCA_041174025.1 Pseudomonadota bacterium | reverse complement strand
GGGCCAGCCTGCCGTTATATTGAATGATGAAAGGCGCCGCGATCATCGAAAGTACAGACGCCGCCAGCACGATCTGCAGAACGTTACCGCTGAGCAGCCCCTGCTGCAGCCCGAGCGCCAGGATCACAAAACCGAACTCGCCGCCCTGCGCCAGAATGACGGCGGCGCGAATGGCCACGCCGGGCTCATGACCGAAGCCACGACTGAGAAACCCGATGACCGCCGCCTTGAACAAAATCAGCGCCACCAGCAAGAGCAGAATCAGCCCGATATTCTGCGCCAGCACACCAACATCGAGCAGCATGCCGACGGTGACGAAAAAGAGGCCGAGCAGGATATCGCGGAAAGAAGCAATGTCGGACTCGACCTGATAGCGATAGCGCGTTTCGGAAATCAGCATACCGGCGATGAAAGCGCCGAGCGCGTAGGACAAACCAGCCAGATGCGTGGCATAAGCCAGCACCAGCGTCACCATCAGCACGTTCATGACGAAAAGTTCGCGCGAACGCTGTCTGGCGACCAGGCCGAACCAGGGGTTGATCAGCCTTTTGCCGAAAATGAACAACACCAGCAGCACCATGGCCGCTTTCAGCAATGCCCAGCCCAGCGTATCGGCAAGACTGCCGCTGTGTGCGGCGAGCGCCGGAATCAATACCAGAATGGGCACCACGGCAATATCCTGAAACAGCAGGATACCGATGGAAAGACGGCCATGACGGGAATTGAGATCGACCCGCTCGGCCAGCATTCTTGAGACAATGGCCGTCGACGACATCGCCAGCGCAGCGGCAATAACGAATGCCGCCTCCCAGCTCAAACCCAGCATCCAGCAAAGCGCCATGATCGCCGCCATGGTGACGGCCACTTGCGCGCCGCCGAGTCCGACCACCGTACGGCGCATGGCATAGAGCTGCGGGAGGCTAAATTCAAGGCCGATGCTGAACATCAGAAACACGACGCCGAACTCGGCCAGTGCACGGTTGGATTCGCTATCGGGCAGAATGCCGAATGTCTCGGGGCCCAATGCGAGGCCGACGACAAAATAAGCCAGCATGGTCGGTAGCCGCAATGCCCGGAACAGCGCAACGGCCAGCACCGAGCTCACAAGCAGAATCAGAATGATGGCGAGGGTATCCTGCATTTTTTGTTCTTGAAAATCAGGCCGCTTGCAGCAACAGGCAAAAATTATGCCTGTTTCCTGAAAAACCGCCTTTATTTGTCCTTTCAACCTTTATTCGAGGTTGATTCCCTTTTATACTTGGCGCTATGGAGACAAGCCAACTTCACCGTCATCACGGCTCAACCACAGAAAACCACTCCCCTGCCGGTGCGTCCCCTTTAGGCCTTGCCAGAGAAGTACTGCTGATTGAATCGCGCGAGCTGGAAAGCCTCGCCAACCGCCTCGACCAACGTTTTGTCGATGCGGTGCGCCTCATTTTACAGTGCCGTGGAAGGGTTGTGGTGAGCGGCATGGGCAAATCCGGGCACATCGGCCGCAAGATCGCCTCTACCTTTGCCAGCACCGGCACGCCGGCCTTTTTCGTGCATCCGGGCGAAGCCAGTCACGGCGACCTCGGCATGATCACCGGCGACGATCTGGTGATCGCGCTGTCCAATTCCGGCGAAAGCGAAGAATTGCTGGCGATTCTGCCGGTCATCAAACGGCTGGGCGCCACCGTTATCAGCATTACCGGCCACCCCGGTTCCACGCTGGCGCGTGAGTCCGACATTCATCTGGACGCGCACGTCAGCCAGGAAGCCTGCCCGCTCGGGCTGGCACCCACTGCAAGCTCGACCGCCATGCTGGCGCTGGGCGATGCGCTGGCGGTGACGGTGCTGGACCAGCGTGGTTTTTCGGCAGAGGATTTTGCCCGCTCGCATCCGGGCGGCAGTCTAGGCCGCCGCTTGCTGATTCATGTGGCCGATGTCATGCGCAAGGGCGAGGCCATTCCTGCCGTCAAACTCGATGCGCCATTAGCGGACGGCTTGCTGGAAATGACGCGCAAGGGACTGGGCATGACCGCCATCGTCGATGAAAACGGCAAACCGCTGGGCATTTTCACCGATGGCGACTTGCGCCGCACTTTCGAAAAGGGCATCGGCATCAGCGGCACCCTGATGCGCGACGTCATGAGCCCGCAGCCCAGCACCATCACGCCCGAACGGCTGGCGGTCGAAGCAGTGGAAATGATGGAACACAGAAAAATCAACGGCCTGCTGGTTGTCGACCAGCAGGGAATTCTGGTCGGGGCGTTGAACATGCTCGACCTGTTAACAGCAAAGGTTATTTAAGTGAGTCAATTGAGTCCGGTAGCAGAACGCGCAAAACGTATCAAAGTCATTATTTTCGACGTCGACGGCGTCATGACCGACGGCAGCCTGATGATAGGCGACGACGGCCAGGAGTATAAAAGCTTTCACTCGCTCGACGGTCTCGGCATGAAGCTGCTGAAAGCCAGCGGCGTCGAGATGGCCATCATCACCGGCCGCACTTCGAACGTCGTCACCAAGCGCGCCGAAACCACCGGTATTGCGCACTTTTATCAGGGCGTGGAAGACAAGCTCGAAGCTTTCGAGGATTTGCTGAAGAAAATGAATGTCAGCGCCGATGAAGTCGCCTTCATGGGCGACGATGTTGTCGATCTGCCACCGATGCGCCGCGCCGGTCTGGCCATTGCAGTGCCAACCGCCACGCCGCTGGTACGGCAATATGCGCATTACACCACGCACGCTCAGGCCGGTCGTGGCGCCGTGCGCGAGGCCTGTGAACTGCTGATGAAGGCACAGGGCACATTTGACGCGCAAATGGCGCAATTTCTGAAATAGGCAAGATTACAGAACGGCATGTACGCACGCCCCACCATTCTGCTTCCATTGGCGCTGCTGGCGATACTGGCCCTGCTGACCTTATGGATCGATTACAGCGTGCAGATGCCCGAGGCAAAACCCGATGGCAGCAGCCGTCACGACCCGGACTACATATTGAACAATTTCGTCACCACCAGAACCGATGAAAACGGCGATCTGCGTTACAAGCTGATGGCGGCAGAAATGCGGCATTATCCGGATGACGACTCAACGGAACTGGAACAACCGCACTTCACGCGCTTTGAAATCGACAAGCCGTTTTCGCAGATCGAAGGCAAGAAAGGCTTCGTTTCCAGCGATGGTGAAGAAATCGAGTTTGTCGGCGATGTCAAAGTGGTGCGGCAGGCCTACAACGGCAAGGGCGAAATGGTAGTCACCACCGAGCGCCTGCTGGTGCTGCCAGACGAAGAAAAGGCAACGACCAGCAGCCCGGTGCTGATTACGCAAGCGCCAAAAACGGTCATTCGCGCCACCGGCATGATCTACGACAAAAAGAACAAGACCATACAGCTTTTTAACCGGGTGAAGGCGCACTATGAAAAACCGGTGGCGGATAAAACCAGTACGCCCAACAACCTCAACCGCCGGGCTCCCAACGCCATGCGGCTGGAAACCGGCATGAATGCAGTTGCGGGTCAGGTCGAGCGTAACGTCCGGCCGGCCGGCGCGCCACAACCGGAAGTTAAATTGAATTTGAGCAGGGATATAGATTGATTCGGAGAACATATGGATAAGTTTTTCATGCCATCGGCACGCATTGGCTGCCTGATCGGCACCCTGTTGATGTTGGCAGCATTTCAGGCGCAGGCGGAAAAAGCGGACAAGGACAAGCCGATCGATCTCGAAGCCGATACCGTAACCGTGGACGACGCCAAGAAAACCAGCATCTACACCGGCAACGTCATTCTGACGCAGGGCACGCTGGTAATCCGTGGCGACAAACTGGTCGTGCGCGAAGATATCAACGGCTTCCAGCACAGCACTTCCTACGGCAACCCGACCACCTTCAAGCAGAAGATGGAAGGCAAGAACGAATACATGGAAGGCAGCGCCCAGCGCATCGAATATGACGGCCGCATGGACAAGGTGCAGCTGTATACCAAGGCCTGGGTCAAGCGCGGCCAGGACATCGTGCACGGCGATTACATCATGTATGACGCCAATGCGGAATTTGCCGAAGTGATCGGCGGCGGCGCGCAGGCCGCTACCCCGGCAACGCCGACCGGCCGCGTGCGCGCTGTGATCCAGCCGAAGAAACCGGCCGCATCGACCACCACACCTAAAAAAGAAGCCGCGCCATGAGTGAGCTGATCGTCGAGAACCTGCGCAAGCAATACAAGTCCCGCACCGTCGTGCAGGATATTTCATTGCAGATCAAAAGCGGCGAAGTCGTCGGCTTGCTTGGTCCCAACGGCGCCGGCAAGACCACTAGCTTTTACATGATGGTGGGATTGGTACCACTCGACGGCGGCCGCATCCTGCTCGACGGCAAGGATCTCAGCCGTCTGCCGATCCACCTGCGTGCGAGAATGGGCATTTCCTACCTGCCGCAGGAGCCTTCCATCTTCCGCAAGATGACGGTGGAAGAAAACATCCGCGCTATCCTCGAATTGCAAAAAACCAGCGATGAAGAACTTGAGGCGCAACTCGAATCGCTGTTGCATGAACTGCATATCGTCCATATCCGCGACGCCATGGCAGTGAGCCTGTCCGGCGGCGAGAGAAGACGTGTGGAAATCGCCCGCTGCCTTGCCACCAACCCCAGCTTCATCCTGCTCGATGAGCCGTTTGCCGGTATCGACCCGATCGCGGTGCTGGATATCCAGCGCATCATCCGCTTTCTCAGCGAACGCAATATCGGCGTGCTGATTACCGACCATAACGTGCGCGAAACGCTGGGTATCTGCGACCGCGCCTACATCGTCAACGAAGGCCGCATTTTCGCTGCCGGGCTGCCGAGCGAAATAGTGCAGAACGACAGCGTCAAGGAAGTGTATCTGGGCAAGGATTTCCGTCTGTAAGACGCAAAACAGGCAACTATGAAACAAGGTTTACAACTCCGCTTCTCCCAGAATCTGGCACTGACGCCGCAACTGCAGCAATCCATCCGCTTGCTGCAGCTTTCGACGCAGGAGCTCAATCAGGAACTGGAAGCGATCCTGCAGGCCAACCCGTTGCTGGAGCTGGACGAAAAGAATGCCGACGGCAGCGATGCCGTCGACACCTTCATTCCCTCAAGTGCCGCGCAGGAA
>JBEDHT010000180.1:0-13992 GCA_041174025.1 Pseudomonadota bacterium | reverse complement strand
TAACGGTAGATGTTGTCGACGAAGAACAGCACGTCACGTCCTTCATCACGGAATTTTTCCGCCATGGTCAGGCCGGACAGCGCAACGCGCAGACGATTGCCCGGAGGTTCGTTCATCTGACCGAACACCATCGCAACCTTGGACTCCTTCATGTCGTCCAGCTTGATAACGCCGGCTTCTGCCATTTCATGGTAGAAGTCGTTACCTTCACGGGTACGTTCACCGACACCGGCAAATACCGAGAGACCGGAGTGCTGCTTGGCGATGTTGTTGATCAGCTCCAGCATGTTCACGGTCTTGCCCACACCGGCACCACCGAACAGACCGACCTTACCGCCCTTGGCGAACGGACATACGAGGTCAATCACCTTGATGCCGGTTTCCAGCAGGTCGACGGAAGGGGAAAGCTCTTCGAAGGACGGCGCGGGCTGGTGGATGGAACGGCGTTCGTCGGAATCAATCGGGCCGGCTTCGTCAATCGGGCGACCGAGTACGTCCATGATACGGCCCAGTGTGCCGGTACCGACAGGAACGCTGATCTGCGCACCGGTGGACTTGAACTTCATGCCGCGGCGCAGGCCGTCGGAGGAGCCCATGGCAATGGTACGAACAATACCGTCACCCAGTTGCTGTTGCACTTCCAGTGTCAAACCTTCTTCAGCGGTGGAATCCGCCTCATCGATAATCAGTGCGTCATACACCTTGGGCATTTGATCGCGGGGAAACTCAACGTCAACCACCGCACCGATACATTGAACAACTTTACCTGTACTCATTTTAAATTCCTTATTCAAACTCAATCTGCCAAATGAACTCTGTCAAACTGCTTTGCTGCTTTCGTTATGAACTGACCGCCGCTGCGCCGCCGACGATTTCCGAAATTTCTTTGGTAATCGCTGCCTGACGCGCCTTGTTGTAAACCAGCTTCAGTTCGCCGATGACGTTCTTGGCATTATCCGAAGCGGCCTTCATGGCGACCATACGTGCACTTTGCTCAGAAGCCATGTTCTCGGCAACCGAGTGATAGATCAGGGATTCGATATAGCGGGTCATCAAATCATCCAGAACGCTTTTCGCATCCGGTTCGTAGATGTAGTCCCAATGACCCTTGGCGCTGCCGTCGTCCTCTGCCAGCTGCTCGGTGGAAAGCGGCAACAGCTGCTCCATCACCGGCTCCTGCTTCATGGTATTGATGAAGCGGGTATAGCAGATGAAGAGCTGGTCGATTTCACCAGCCACATAAGCATCGAGCATCACCTTGATCGCACCGATCAACTTTTCCATGTGCGGGGTATCGCCGAGACCGACGACATGCGACTTAAGGTCGCCGCCCACACGGTTCATGAATCCGAAACCCTTGTTGCCGATAGCGCTGACGGCAACGCCCTTGCCTTCGGCTTCCCAGGCTTTCATGCGATTCAACGACATACGCAACACGTTGGTATTGAGGCCGCCGCACAGACCCTTGTCCGAGCTGACGACGATAACACCAACGTTGTTGACCGTATCGCGCTTGATCATGAATGGATGCTTGTACTCGGGATTGGCCTTGGAAAGGTGAGCCGCTACGTTGCGGATTTTCTCCGCATACGGACGCGCAGCACGCATGCGATCCTGCGCTTTGCGCATTTTCGATGCGGCGACCATCTCCATCGCCTTGGTGATCTTGCGCGTGTTTTCCACGCTCTTGATCTTGGTTCTAATCTCTTTGCTACCGGCCATTGTCTAATCTGCCTATCTATTAAGCGTCAGTAAGCGCGCTCTTAGTACGCGTTGTTGGCTTTGAAGTCCTGAATTGCAGCTTCTACAGCCTTTTCATCGTCACCGGCCAAGTCCTTGGTCGCCTCGATCTTGTCCATCAAGCTCTTGTATTTGGAAGCCATGAAGGAGTGCAATGCGGATTCAAATGCCAGAGCACGATCCACAGGCACGTCATCGAAGTAGCCCTTGTTGGCTGCCAGCAAGGTCAAAGCCATGTTGGAAACGCTCAAAGGCGCGTACTGTGCCTGCTTCATCAGCTCGGTGAACATGCGGCCGCGTTCCAGTTGCTTGCGGGTGGCTTCGTCCAGATCGGATGCGAACTGTGCGAAGGCTGCCAGTTCACGGTACTGAGCCAGTGCCAGACGCACACCGCCGCCGAGCTTCTTGATGACCTTGGTCTGTGCGGCACCACCAACGCGGGACACCGAAATACCGGCGTTGATCGCAGGACGGATACCGGCGTTGAACAGGTCGGTTTCCAGGAAGATCTGACCGTCGGTAATCGAAATCACGTTGGTCGGAACGAAGGCAGAAACGTCACCGGCAGCGGTTTCAATCACTGGCAGCGCGGTCAGAGAACCGGTCTTGCCCTTGACTTCACCGTTGGTGAACTTCTCGACATATTCCTCGTTAACACGGGCTGCGCGCTCGAGCAGACGGGAGTGAATGTAAAACACGTCACCTGGGTAAGCTTCACGGCCTGGTGGACGGCGCAGCAGCAGGGAAATCTGACGGTAGGCAATCGCCTGCTTGGTCAGGTCATCATAAACAATCAGCGCATCTTCGCCACGGTCACGGAAGTATTCACCCATGGTACAACCGGCGTAAGGTGCAATGAACTGCAGCGCGGCGGAGTCGGAAGCAGAAGCGGCAACAACGATGGTGTATGCCATGGCGCCGTTTTCTTCCAGCTTGCGCACTACGTTGGCAATCGTCGAAGCCTTCTGGCCGATCGCAACGTAGATACAGGTCATGTTCTGACCCTTCTGGTTGATGATCGCATCAACAGCAACTGCGGTCTTGCCGGTCTGACGGTCGCCAATGATCAACTCGCGCTGACCACGGCCGACAGGTACCATCGAGTCAATCGACTTCAAGCCGGTTTGTACCGGCTGCGAAACGGATTTACGGGCAATCACGCCAGGCGCAACCTTTTCGATCTTGTCTGTCATCTTGGCATTGACCGGGCCTTTGCCATCAATCGGCTGACCCAGCGCATTGACCACACGGCCAACCAGCTCGGGGCCGACCGGCACTTCCAGAATGCGGCCTGTGCACTTGCAGGTATCGCCTTCGGTGATGTGCTCGTAGCTGCCCAGAACAACGGCACCAACGGAGTCACGCTCGAGGTTAAGCGCGAGGCCGAAGGTATTGCCCGGGAATTCAATCATTTCACCGGACATGACGTTGGACAAGCCGTGAATACGGACGATACCGTCAGTCACAGAAATGACCGTACCCTGGGTACGTGCTTCTGCACTGGTATCGTAATTTTCCAACCTGCTTTTAATCAGTTCACTGATTTCTGATGTAGATAACTGCATTACTCTGTCTCCTGACCCATGAAGGCCTAATTAATGAGCGGCCTAACTTTTAAGCGTGTAGGCCAACTCTTGAAGTTGGCCGCGGACGGAAGCGTCGATGACGGTATCGCCAATCACGATCTTGATCCCGCCGATAAGCTCGGGATCAACCTTGACGCTTGCTTCGATTTTCTTGCCGAATCTGGTTTCCAGACGCGCCACCAAGGCTTTTACTGCGCTGTCGGATGGTTTTGCGGCAGCGGTGATTTCCGCTTCCAGCACGCCTTCATCCTCAGCCTTCAGTTCTTCAAATGCCTTGGCAACTTCCGGCAACAATGCCAGACGGCCGTATTCGCCAAGCAGCTTGATCAGATTGACACCGGATTCGTCGAGCTTTTTATCGCAGATCGACAAAAACATCTGCTCAAGCGCAGCTGCTGTTACTTTGGGATTATCGATGTAAGCCTTCATCTGCTCGTCAGCGGCAACGGCAGCGGCGAAACTCAGCATTTCCGACCATTTGGTCAGCGCCTTGTTTTGCTTGGCCAGCCGGAACGCGGCAACAGCGTAAGGTCTAACGATAGTGATTGCTTCAGCCATGATCGTGCCTGTCTTTCCTAGAGCTCGTTGGCGATAGTGTTCAGCATGTCTGCATGGGCCTTGGCATCAATCTCTTTACGCAGAATCTTCTCTGCGCCAGCCACCGCCAGCGCTGAAACCTGCTGACGCAAACCTTCCTTGGCGCGGTTGACTTCTTGATCGATCTCGGCCTTGGCACCGGCGATGATGCGATCACCTTCGGTTTTGGCAGCCTCCTTGGCAGCTTCAACGATTTCTGTCGCACGCTTTTCAGCCTGGGAAATGATATCGCTTGCGCGCAACTTGGCTTCGTCTATGGTCTCGGCCGAACGTTTCGCAGCCTGCTCCAGTTCACTACGGCCGCGTTCACCCGCTGCCAAACCATCCGCGATTTCTTTCTGACGCTTTTCAATGGCACCCAGCAAAGGTGGCCAGATGAACTTGGCTGTAAACCAAATCAGCACCGCGAATGTAATAGCCTGCGCAAAGAGTGTCAGGTTTATATTCATCTTTTGCTCCTAGCAGCAAAGCCCGGCCATCACGGCAGGACTCTGCAGCTAAACTGGTAAGTTAACGACTTAGGAAACGACGGCCAACAGCGGGTTGGCGAAGGCGAACATCATGGCCAGACCAACACCGATAATGAAGGAAGCGTCGATCAGACCCAGCAGCAGGAAGACCTTAACTTGCAGAGAAGCTGTCAATTCTGGTTGACGCGCTGCGCCGTCCAGGAAACTGGCACTCATGATACCGATACCGATACAGGCACCTGCAGCACCGAGACCAATGATCAGGCCGATACCAATGCCTGTGTATGCTTGAATCATTGCTAAAAATTGCACGCTTTCCATTACTTTTCCTTTCGAGATTAAGGGCTACTGCTAAAAAACACTAAAACAACAAACCAAGTTACAAATAAATCAGTGACTTTCATGCGCCATCGAGAGATAAACCACTGTCAGCGTCATGAAAATGAAGGCCTGCAATGTCACAATCAGAATGTGGAAGATTGCCCAGCCGATACCCAGGAACGCACCGAAGAACGTACCGACCAATCCGGTCGCTGCCCACATGCCCAGCAGCAGGAAGATCACTTCGCCGGCATACATGTTGCCGAACAGACGCAGGGAGTGGGAGAGGGGTTTTGAAACGTATTCGATGATGTTGAACAGGAAGTTCGGGATCCAGACCAGCGGATTGCCGCCAAATGGAGAGCAGAACAGCTCATGAATCCAGCCGCCCAGTCCCTTGACGTTGATGGCAAAGAAAATCATCAACAGCCAGACCGACAGGGCCAGTGCAAATGTGGCATTGATGTCGGAGGTCGGGACGCTTCGCCAGTACTCAAGGCCGAACACATGCTTGTAGATCCAGGCCATGACATCGATAGGCAGAAAATCCATGGCGTTCATCATGAACACCCACATGAATACTGTCAGCGCGAGCGGCGCAATGAATTTATGACGCTCGCCATGAAAAATGCTTTTTACCTGCCCGTCAATAAAGCCGAACAGTAGCTCGACAAAGGCCTGACGCTTGCCCGGCACGCCGGAGGTCACGCCACGTGAAACCAGCCACAGCAATCCGAAAACAACGACACCCAGAATCAAGGACATGCCGAGCGTATCGACATGCAACGTCCAGAAAGCGCCGTCGCCGACCGAGACCGCGTTATTGGACAGGTGGTGTGATATGTAACCGGAAGGAGTTAATTCGTGTTCTGTCGCCATAACTTTTAACCTTGCTTTTCACTTTCACTGTTGAGGGCATACACTGCCGTTCCGGACAATATTGCTGCAGCCGCCAGCGAGCTGAACAGCGCCATCAGTACAATATGATCCGTGTAAACCTTAAAACTCAGCCACAGCAACAAGACAATCACCAGAATCTTGACCGCTTCGGCTATGAGCATGTTGGCGAGTATTGCGCCTGCCTGTTTACTGTTTTCACTGCGTCTGGCAATACGCGACGCAACGAAACTGCCTGCCAGAACTGCACCACCGCCCATCAGCCCTGAAATCAGGCCCGGCATTCCGGCGAACCAGAAAGCAACCAGGGCTATCGCAACCGTACTGAGGCTTTGCCATCTGGCCGCGCGCCTGAAAACGGACGTAATTTTATCGGGTTCCGGCTGGCTTTTCGCCACGTCATCGGACGCTAAGTTATTGTCAGACAAGTGATTTCCAGACCGAAGTTTACTGACCCAGTGTTGCAGATTTGTTGCGGGCGTTTGACCGCAAAATTAATCAAGCCCTGAATTGTCTTGTTTAATGGCTGACAAGTCAAGCCCGTCAGTGGGAAGAATCCTTGAATCTGGCGATGATGTCATCCAGCTGATCGAGGCTTGCGTAACGGATTTTCAACGTGCCCGCACCCCCGCGCCCGGTCTGAATTTGTACTGCCGCACCAAGGCGTTCAGCCAGATTTTCCTGTAGCCGCAGAATGTCGCGATCGACAGCAACCTGCTTTGCCGGTTTCTTTTCATCCACCGACAAACGCTTGACCAGGCGCTCCGCCTCTCTTACTGAAAGCTGCCTGGCAACCACCTGCTCGGCAGCCATCACTTGCCGCGCATCGTCCAGCGCCAGCAGGGCGCGCGCATGCCCCATGTCGATCTCGCCCTGCATCAGCATGGCCTGCACCGGCGGCAGCAAATTAAGCAGGCGCAACAGATTGGTCACCGCAGTGCGCGAACGCCCGACTGCCTCGGAAGCGAGCTGATGGGTCATGTCGAATTCATCAATCAGCCGCTTGATGCCTTGCGCTTCTTCCAGCGGGTTAAGATTCTCGCGCTGAATGTTTTCAATCAATGCCATTGCCAGCGCAGATTCGTCCGGGATGTCGCGCACCAGCACCGGCACTTCCTGCATGCCGGCCAATTGCGACGCCCGCCAGCGGCGCTCGCCCGCAATAATTTCGTAACGCTCCTGCAGTTCGTTGGCCAAAGGACGCACCAGAATGGGCTGCATGATGCCCTGCGCCTTGATCGACTCGGCAAGACTGGCGAGCGATTCCTGATCCATTTGCGTTCTCGGCTGATATTTGCCGGGCTGCAATTGATCCACGCGCAATGTTTTCAGCAGGTCGCCGTCACTTGGACCGTCTCCGGCCAGCAATGAATCGAGGCCGCGCCCGAGTCCTTTCAACTTAACCATGATTTTCCCTAACTTGCGTTGGCGGCGCGCTGCCTGCCCTGACGATTGATGATTTCACCGGCCAGGGCCAGATAAGCCTGCGCGCCCTTGGATGCGCGATCGTGAAACAACACCGGGACGCCATAGCTCGGCGCTTCAGCCAAACGGATATTGCGCGGTATCACGGTACGGTAAACCTTGTCGCCGAAATGCTGTGCCAGCTCGCCGGAAACCTGCTGGGCCAACATATTGCGGTTGTCGAACATGGTGCGCAACAGACCTTCGATTTCAAGCTCCGGATTGAGGTGCTGGCGCACTTTCTTGATGGTGTTGACCAGATCGGACAATCCCTCCAGCGCAAAATATTCGCACTGCATCGGAATCATCACGGCGTGGGCAGCCGTCAGCGCATTCACTGTGATCAGACTCAGCGCAGGCGGGCAGTCGATCAGTACATAGTCATAATCCTCCTGCAACTCCTTCAGGGCGAACTTGAGCCTGGTTTCGCGCGCAATTTCATTGACCAACTCGACTTCGGCGCCAGCCAGATCGCGGTTGGCCGGTGCCACGTCGAACTGGCCCTTGACCGAAGGTTGAATGACTTCCTTCAGCCCACTTTTTCCGATCAGCACATGGTAGATGGTTTTTTTCATGGCCGATTTGTCGATACCGCTACCCGTCGTCGCGTTGCCCTGGGCATCAAGATCGATCAACAGAACCCGACGTTTGGTAGCTGCCAGGCTCGCCGCCAGATTGACGCAGGTGGTGGTCTTGCCGACACCGCCTTTTTGATTGCTGATTGCCAATATTTTCATGGGTTAAGCCGCCTCGCTGTGAGTATTCTCATGGTGAGCATCTTCTTGATTGAATGGCAGAAAAACCAGATGGCGCTGCGCCTGCAAGCCCGCAACCTCCAGGGGTAGCACGCGCTCGGGTCTAATGTCGATCTGCGCGAGTTCGTCATGCGGATAAACGCCTTTCATGGCCAGCCATTGCCCGTGTGGTTTGCACAAGTGCGCGGTCAAACCGGTAAACAGATTGAGATCCGAAAACGCGCGTGAAATGATGACATCGAAGCGCTCTTCCGGCTTGAACTGTTCGACACGGCCGCACACCACCTCAAGATTGCCAATATCCAGCTCCGCTTTGGCCTGCCGCATGAAGCTGGCTTTTTTCTGGCTGGAATCGAGTACCGTCACTTTCATGCCGGGGAGGCATAAAGCCAGCGGAATCCCGGGCAACCCGGCACCGCTACCTACATCCAGCAGGCGCTCTGCCTTGATATGCGGCAGCACGGCAAGACTGTCCAGCAAATGCAGGGTCACCATATCCTCCGGTTCGCGCACCGCCGTCAGATTGTGCACCTTGTTCCATTTGTGCACCAAAGCCAGATATTCCAGCAATTTTTCACGTGTTTCGGGCGCAATCTCCAGCGCCATGGCATCCAGACCCTGATCAAGCCTGGCCCGCAAAGCCTGCCGGTTGAATGTACTCATGCCACTTTTTCCGAAGTGCCGCTATCTTTATTGCGCCTGCGCTTCAGATGAACCAGCAACAGTGAAATGGTCACCGGTGTGATGCCGCTGATACGGCTGGCCTGTCCGATATTTTCAGGTTTGTGCGCGTTGAGTTTCTGCCGGGCCTCGATGGAAATACCCTGCACGTCGGCATAATCCAGATCCGGCGGCAACTTGATGCTTTCACTGCCGCGCTGACGTTCAATCTCTTCGGCCTGACGATCGATATAGCCTTGATATTTGGCAGCAATCTCGACCTGTTGCCGCACCTGCTCATCCAGAATACCAGTGGCAGCTGCTTCAGCTGGCAAGGGCAGGGTGAGTAGCGCCTCGTAACTGATATCAGGGCGCCGCAAAAGCTCGAACAATGAATATTCACGTTCAATCGGCTTGCCGATGACGCGCATCGCATCTTCAACAGGCAAAGTGGCGGGCTGTACAAACGTGCGCTTGAGTCTTTCCTGCTCGCGGGCAATCGCGTCCTGCTTGCGCGCGAACGTCTCCCAGCGGGCATCGTCCACCAGACCTATCCTGCGTCCGGCTTCTGTCAGCCGAATATCGGCATTGTCCTCGCGCAACAACAAGCGGTATTCGGCACGGCTGGTAAACATACGATAGGGCTCGGTCACCCCGGTCGTAATCAGGTCATCCACCAATACACCGAGATAAGCCTGATCACGTGACGGCGTCCAGCCTTCGTCTTCGGTAGCATATAGCGCAGCATTGGCACCGGCGAGCAAACCCTGTGCCGCAGCTTCTTCGTAGCCTGTGGTGCCATTGATCTGGCCGGCGAAAAACAGACCCGCCACCGCTTTGGTTTCCAGCGTGCTCTTGAGACCGCGCGGATCATAATAGTCGTATTCGATCGCGTACCCCGGCCGCAGGATATGGGCATTTTCCAGACCCCTGATCGAGCGCACCAATTGATACTGGATATCGAACGGCAAACTGGTTGAAATGCCGTTGGGATAAATCTCGTTGGTGGTCAAGCCTTCGGGCTCCAGAAATATCTGGTGCGACTCCTTGTCGGCGAAACGATGGATCTTGTCCTCGACAGACGGGCAGTAGCGCGGACCCACGCCTTCGATGACGCCCGTATACATCGGCGACCGGTCAAGGCCGCTACGGATGATGTCATGCGTTCGCGCATTGGTCTGGGTAATCCAGCAGGAAACCTGGGCTGGATGCTGGGCAGCACTTCCGAGAAAAGAAAATACCGGTACCGGTGTATCGCCCGGCTGCTCCTGCATGACCGAATAATCAATCGTGCGTCCGTCAATGCGCGGCGGCGTTCCGGTTTTCAATCTGCCGGCAGGCAAGCCGATCTCGCGCAGCCTTGCTGCCAGCGAGATGGAAGGGGGATCGCCCGCCCGTCCTGCCTGATAGTTTTTCAGGCCGACATGTACCAGCCCGCCAAGAAAAGTACCGGCAGTCAGGACCACGGCCTTCGCACGGAAAAGCAAGCCAAGCTGCGTAACAACACCGCTCACTCGCTCGCCTTCGAGCAATATATCGTCCACCGCTTGCTGGAAAAGCCAGAGGTCGGGCTGGTTTTCCAGCCTGCTGCGAATAGCCGCCTTGTAGAGAATACGATCGGCCTGGGCACGCGTGGCACGCACGGCCGGACCCTTGCTGGCATTCAATATGCGGAACTGAATACCGCCTTCGTCAGTGGCGGCGGCCATGGCACCGCCAAGCGCATCCACCTCCTTGACCAGATGGCCCTTGCCAATCCCGCCTATCGAAGGATTGCAGGACATTTGCCCCAAAGTCTCGATATTGTGCGTAAGCAGCAGGGTTTTGCGGCCCATGCGCGCACTGGCCAGCGCAGCCTCGGTACCTGCGTGACCGCCACCGACCACAATGACATCAAATTGATCTGGATACTGCATTTCGATTAAATGTGATAACCCGTCCGAATAGTTGAAACCCTTTATATTACGGGCTTCTGGCGTTCAAAACACACACGGACTTCACCGAGACATCCGAATTGAACAAGTAGTGCATCTTACTGCAAAGCCTGTTTCACGTCATGCATCAAAACCGTGTTTCACGTGAAACAATTACAAAAAAGCATAATAAGGCCGACATTGTTACCAAACTCCGCTTTATAATTACGATTGCTACACAATTTATTAACATAGCTGGTTCATAATTCACTTTAAGTCGAAAGACACCTTGCCAGCTGTACATGTAATAAAGAACGTGCAATACGGATTTTTATTTTTAATCAAAAGGGAGCAAGCATTACCATGAAAAAAACCAGCTTCGTTATCAGTCTGTTTCTTGCATTTGCCAGCTATTCTGCACATGCAGACGTCGTCAGCGCTCAAAAGCTCGCGGACAAGTATGCAACCTTCGCCAAACACGCCAACCCAAGCTCCACAGGTCTTTCAGCCAGCGACGGCAAGGCTTTCTACAATCGCGAAATTACCGTCAAAGGCCAACAGGTTGCCTGCGCTTCCTGCCACACTGCCAACCCGGCTGACGCGGGCAAGCACATCGTGACCGGCAAGCCGATTCGCCCTCTCGCACCATCGGCCAACCCAAAGCGCTTTGCCGATATCGACAAGGTTGAAAAAGAGTTTACCGATCACTGCAACGACGTCATCGGACGTGATTGCTCTGCTCAGGAAAAGGGCAACTTCATTACTTATCTGCTGAGCATTAAATAAACCCGCAAAAAGATGACTAAAGACCAGTCCGATCTTGATATCCGCATTCAGGACGAGGAAGATTCTTCACAGCAATATGTCTGGGATTTGTTTGTAAGAGTCTTCCACTGGTCTTTGGTTGCCGCTTTTTCAGTTGCTTTCTATTATCGTGAATCGGAGTGGGACAGGCTGATTCATGTTTATGCCGGTTACACGGTCGCAGCGCTTCTATTGTCCCGCATCGTCTGGGGCTTCATGAAAACCGGTTACGCCAGTTTCCGCGCCTTTCCACTCAATCCCATACACGCTGTCCGCTACGTCTGGCGCTTGTTCCAGGGTCGCAGCAGGCGTTTTATCGGACATAATCCGGCGGGTTCTGTCGTTATTTACAGCATGTTGTTCTTTGGTTTGACTACAGTCGTATCAGGCTTTCTGCTATACAACGACGGCTGGCTGATCGACGACCCCGGTTATTTCAAGGATCTGCATTATTATGTGTCGTGGGGATGGTTGTTTCTCGTAGTCATCCACATACTGGGTGTAGTCACAGAAAGCATCGTGCATCAGGACAACCTGATCAAGGCGATGATTACCGGTTGCAAGCGGCGCTCCAAGAGAACCGAGAAAAGCTTCAGCCAGAAAACCCCGGCCGCCTGAATATCCTCAAAGGTTTCACGTGAAACCTTTCAGCGCTTATTTGCCAATACAGAATCTGGAAAAAATTTCGCCCAGCAAGTCATCCGGCGTAAATTCACCGGTGATTTCACTTAACGATTCCTGCGCCAGCCGCAGTTCTTCCGCGACCAACTCTGCCTGACCAAGCAGACTCTTCGCTTGCTCAAGATGTTGTGACACCCTGGCAAGCGCCTCCAGATGGCGGCTACGGGCCATGAAAACGCCTTCCCCGGAAGCCTGCCAGCCTGCCAGATGCAAAAGATGCTGCCTCAGCAAATCAACGCCTTGCCCATGTTTGGCCGAAAGATATATATGCACTTCGCCCTCTATGGTCACGATTTTTGGCTGCTCCGAGCTCAAATCTATTTTGTTGTGCACCCTGATTTTCGGCAAATCCTGCGGCAATCGCTGCAGAATCGATTTTTCCGCCGGGCCGATACCATGGGCTGCGTCGACCAATAATAATGCGACATTGGCGCTTTCCAGAGCTCGCCATGTTCTGGCGATCCCCTGTTTTTCAACTTCATCTGCCGTTTCACGCAACCCTGCGGTATCGATTACATGCAAGGGAACACCTTCGATCTGGATGGCGCTTTTCAAAACGTCCCGCGTTGTGCCGGCGATTTCCGTCACAATCGCGACATCCTCGCCAGCCAGTTGATTCATCAAACTGGATTTGCCCACGTTGGGCTGACCAATCAGGACGACCTGAATGCCTTCACGCAGCAAATTGCCTTGTCTGGCACTGTTGAACACAGCTTCGAGTTGCTGATGTATTGCCGCGAGCTTTTCGCCAACGCGGCCCTGCGTAATGAAATCGATCTCCTCCTCAGGAAAATCGAGACAGGCCTCGACATACATGCGCAGCTCTATCATCCGGTCAAGCAAGCTTTGTATGCGGCCCGAGAATTCACCAGTGAGGGAACGTACCGCGCTCCTGGCGGCGGCTTCGGTTGAAGCATTGATGACATCAATCACTGCTTCCGCCTGCGCCAGATCGAGTTTGTCGTTGAGATAAGCGCGTTTGGTAAATTCCCCCGGCAACGCTTGTCTGGCTCCAAGTTGCAGGCAGCGTGACAGCAACAATTGCATGAGTGCCGGTCCGCCGTGGGCCTGCAGCTCGAGAACGTCTTCACCGGTATAGGAGTGGGGTGCGGCGTAATAGATGGCAATGCCGCGATCAATCAATGTGCCATCTGCTTCCTTGAAATCCAGATAGGCGGCATGGCGCGGGGCAGGGCAGTGGCCTAGTACGCCCCCGGCAATGACTTTAGCATTGCTGCCGGAAACCCGAACCACGCCGATACCGCCAGAACCGGGCGCGGTAGCAATTGCTGCGATGGTTTCAGCTGCTTCAGCTTTCATGCATCACCCTGAGAAAAGTACGCCGGCTGCAAAGCCGGCGTTGCTGGATCAATGCGGTTCGATCAACGTTTGCCGAGTTTCTTCTTGGCAGCAGTTGCACGCTCCGTTGCGCGATTGATGTGCCATTGCTGCGCGATGGAGAGAATGTTGTTGACCAGCCAGTAAAGCACCAGACCGGCCGGGAAGAAGAAAAAGAACACGCTGAAAACAACCGGCATGATCATCATCACCTTGGCCTGTATCGGGTCGGTCGGTTTCGGATTCAATTTGGTCTGGATAATCATGGTCAAACCCATGAGTACCGGCAATACATAATACGGGTCAATCGCTGACAAGTCCTGTATCCAGAGCATGAATGGCGCATGGCGCATTTCAACGCTACCGAGCAATACCCAATAGAGCGCAATGAATACCGGTATTTGCACCAGAATCGGCAGACAGCCGCCGAGCGGATTGATTTTCTCGGTCTTGTAAAGCTCCATCATGGCCTGCTGCATCTTCTGGCGGTCGTCGCCGAACTTCTCTTTCATGCTTTGCAAGCGCGGCGTCAACTCGCGCAGGTGCGCCATGGAACGGTAACTCGCCGCCGAAAGCGGGTAAAAAGCGAGTTTGATCAGCACCGTCAGCAGAATAATCGCCACACCCCAGTTGTTGACCAGTTTGTGGATGGAGGAAAGTACCCAGAACAAAGGCGCTGCAATGATGGTCAGCCAGCCGTAGTCGACCGTGTATTCCAGACCAGGCGCAACCGCTTTCAGCTGGGACTGGGTCTGCGGGCCGGAAT
>JBEDHT010000179.1:0-3813 GCA_041174025.1 Pseudomonadota bacterium | reverse complement strand
AGCGCCGCCGCCTCGGGGTTGTGCGATAGCAGGTGGTTGACGGCGAACAGGGCGCTGCGCTCTAGCATCGCGGCACTTTAGCAGAGGGGAGGCAGGCGCTTGCTGCCGGGTGTGGTGTGCGCTGGTATCGGTTGCGATAACGCTGCTGAATATTGACGCATCGGCCAAATAGTTAACATTAATTAATTATTTTGCTAAAGTTAACTTTCGTTAACGTCCGTTGACGCTTCTCGGCTTTGAGCAAGCCGCCTTCCACTCCGATCAGGACTACAAATGAAAATTTCACATCGTCGAATGATTGCCGCAACGGTATTGACAGTTGCTTCAGCATTGACCACTAGCGGTGCACAGGCGCAGTCGTTTTACTTGGGTGGTTCGGCGGGAAACTCCTCGATAAAGCTAAATTCGCAGGATTTTCTTACCGACATTCAAAATCCGGTTAACGATGAAAAAGATACCGGCTTGAAGTTGTTTGGTGGCTACCGGTTCGGTGAGTTGCTTTCCGTTGAGGCTGGCTATGCAGATCTCGGCAAAGCGAGCAGCCGTTACACCAATGGCAATTTTTACGACAACCGTGAACAAAAGGCCTCTGCTTGGTTCAGCGCGATCAAAGCTGATTTGCCTTTGGGAAGCACGGGGCTGTCCGCTTTCGGCAAGCTTGGTCTCGCCTACAAAAAAGCTTCTCAGACCCATACGGCTTCTGCAGCCAACTTAGGCTATTTGTGCAAAACCTGTTCGGGTTCCAAGACCAGCACCGATCTTTACTATGGGGTCGGCATGCAATACGACGTGTCAAAGCAAGTTTCTCTGAGAATCGAGTACGAGGACTTTGGAAACTTTGGTAACAAATTCAGCTATGACGCGTCCGGCGCAGAGACTGCTGGTTCCGGGCGAAGCAAGGTCCAACTGTGGTCGATTGGCGTTGCCTTTGCTTTCTGATCAATGCCCTAACGTTCAGCAAAGCAATTCGGATGAATCACGCCCTCCAAGGACCGCAATCCTGCGGGGCGTTATCTATTGACGCTGGTTGGCTACTAGCGAGCTGTCATAAAAGTGCGGGGGACTTTTAATCTTGAAAATAGCGTTGGCCATCTTGAGAAACTTACCTTACGTCGTTGTTGAGGTCATTTTAGGTGTGCCGCTGTTTCTATGCCTACTCATTCAATCCCCTAGGCAAACTTTCCGTTGGTGGAGGTTCAGTAGACGTCAACGAAATGCGAATCGACCTAGCGCAACTGAACAGCGATGGCTGCAACCGTAGGTTGCAACCGACCGATTGACGCCTTATCGCTTTGCACGCGCAGAGCGCACCAGCGCTTAGAGCCCGAGACAGACTATTGATCTACGTGCTCATGTGAGGAAGATCCACCAGTTTATGTAACGACAACGCCCCGCAGGTCTCCTACCCTGCGGGGCGTTTTGTGTTTCAGCGTCAAGCCAGCAAACAGAAACCCGTCTTACCAGCCTCCTGTTTGTCTATGCCGTTCAGGAAACCTGCTGTATCCCTGCCAGCACCCAGCCGCTGTCGCCATTGACCGGCTTTTGCAGATGCCAGATTTCCTCGAAGGCTTCGGCCTTGGTGGCTTGCGGCTCGCGGATCTGGCCGGCGAAGCGCACGCTGGCCCAGTGCAGGCCGGCTTCGGTGGCCACTTCCATCAGCGAGGCACTCAGCGACAGCACTTCGGTGCGACCGCCGGTCTTGGCGTTCTCTGCGCCATTGGCCAGCACTTCCGGCTTGAGCGCAGCGAACATCTCGCTGGTGGTGACGTCATGCAGCATGTCGGCATCGCCGCGGTCGTTGGCTTCCTGCAGATGCAGGAAGTTCATCTTGGCCTGCTTGAGAAAGCCTTCGACATCGAAATCGGCCGGGATGGTGTTGTCGGCCGAGACCGGTGCGCTGCGTCCCATGCCGGCATGCGAGCCGATCTGCACACCCGCGATACCGCCACCGCTGCCACCCGCGGCTTCGTTGGCACGCGGCTGATAGCTCTCGGCCGGAACGTACTGCGACGGTGGCGGTGCAGCGACGGTTTCGTTGCCGACCTGGTGTTGATTGGCCGAGGCGTACTGCAGCCCGTTGGACTGCGGCGCGCTGCGCGAACGGAACAGGCGGATCAGCAGCATCACGGCACCGGCCGCCAGCAGACCCATGAGCAGGGCGCTGATCATGCCGCTCATGCCACCCATATCGCCCAGCAGACCGCTCTGCCCCAGCAGCCATCCCAGACCCAGACCGGCGGCCAGACCGGCCACCGGGCCGAGCCAGCGATTCGGCTGCGCTGCGGGTGCCGGCGCCGGTGCGGCTGGAGAAGGTGCAGCCGGCTTGGCGGCTTGCGCAGCCTGACCCGGCTGTGCCGCTTGCCCGGGTGTGGCCTGGTTGCCTTGCGGTGTGGCGCTGCGCTGCGTGCCGACATTGCTGCCACCACCCAGGCGTTTTGCGGCTTCAGCTTCACTGTGGGCAAAGCCCAGCACGATGGCAAATGTCACCATGCTCAAACCGGTGATCCATCGCTTCAAGTGTTTCATGGTTTGCATTGTTCTTTCCTCCAGAGGCGTAACGACATGTTGACCCGATTAGTATTTGCTGCCGCGATGCAGGGCCACAGCGCCCGCGGCTAGGTTGAACACTTCGACCAGTTGCAGGCCGGCGCGTTCCATCATGCGCTTTAATTCGTCCTGATCCGGATGCATGCGTATCGATTCTGCCAGATAGCGATAACTATCTGCGTCTCCCGCCACCCGCTGACCCAGCCAGGGCAGTATCTTGAAGGAATACCAGTCGTACGCTCGTTCCAGCGGTTTCCAGATTTTTGAGAACTCCAGCACCAGCAAGCGCCCGCCGGGCTTGAGCACACGGCGCATCTCGGCCAGTGCCAGGTCTTTATGGGTCATGTTGCGCAGCCCGAAAGCCACGCTCACGCAATGGAAATAATTGTCGGGAAACGGCAGATGCTCGGCATCACATTGCGCCACTGGCAACAGCAAGCCGCGGTCGATCAGGCGGTTGCGGCCCACAGCCAGCATGGCGTGGTTGATATCGGTCAGCCACACCTCGCCCTGCGCGCCAGCCAGCTCGGCCATGCCAAAGGCCAGATCGCCCGAGCCGCCGGCGATATCCAGCACCCGGTCGCCCGGGCGCACGCCACTGGCGGCCAGGGTGAAACGCTTCCAGGCGCGGTGCATGCCCAGCGACATGAAGTCATTCATCACATCGTATTTCGATGCCACCGAGTCAAATACTTCGGCCACGCGCCGTGCCTTGTCGCGCTCGTCGACGGTCTGATAGCCGAAGTGGGTCTGGCCGGCAGCGGAATTGTGCGTGTCACTCATCGCGCGAAGCGCCGGCATCGACCAGCTTTTCCAGATAGTCGGCCCACAGTTTGTCGTGATCGCGACCGAGGCCGTGCAGGTAGTCCCAGGCGTAGATGCCGGTGGCATGACCATCCGAGAAGCGCGGCTGTATGGCATAGCTGCCGACCGGATCGACGCTGAGGATGTCGACCTTGCGCTTGCCGGTTTGCAGCGTTTCCTGGCCCGGGCCATGGCCGCGCACTTCGGCTGACGGGCTGTGCACGCGCAGGAATTCATACGACAGCGTGTAATGGCTGTCGTCGTCGAAATGGATTTCCATCTGGCGCGATGCGGCATGCAGGCGGATTTCGGTCGGGTTGGGCATGGTTTGCGATCGGTGGTCTAGGGTTGTTTCAGGCAGTTTTCACTAAGGGTTCACGCAGAGGACTCAGGGTACAGGACACTGCCGCCGTGCCTCGAGAATACCCTGCGTCAATGCCGCTTTGATGACATCGCGCTGCA
>JBEDHT010000178.1:0-3349 GCA_041174025.1 Pseudomonadota bacterium | reverse complement strand
GCGCGCAATGGCGTCGATGACTTCAAGCGCTTCGAGTGAAATCTTGTTGTTCATATTTTTTGAACGATAACTGCAAAATAATTTGCTATCAATCAATTTATTCAATAAATAAAATACATTCAATCTTCAATTAAGTTGAATTTAAAATGATGACATTAAGAAAATCTGCGGAACGCGGTCACGCCAACCACGGTTGGCTGGACAGTTATCACTCGTTTTCCTTCAACCGCTATTACGATCCTGCGCACATGCAGTATTCGGTACTGCGCGTGATCAATGAGGACGTGATTGCGCCGGCGGCGGGGTTCGGCATGCATCCGCACCGAGATATGGAAATCATCACCTACATGTTGAGCGGCGAATTGCGTCATACCGACGATATCGGCAACACGGCCGTGATTCGTGCCGGAGACGTGCAGCGCATGTCGGCCGGAACCGGTGTCATGCACAGCGAAGTGAACGCTTCAGACTCGGTGCCAGTCCATCTTCTGCAGATATGGCTGTTGCCGGAACGCAAGGGGATTGCGCCCGGCTATGAAGACATGCATTTCCCCAGGGCCGGCAAGCTCAATCAGTGGCGTCTGATCGCTTCGCGCCAGCATCGCCCTGACAGCCTGCTGGTACATCAGGATGTGACGCTGCAGGCAACGGTGCTGGAACCGGGCAACACGCTCGATTATGTGCTGGGCGACGGGCGCAGCGCCTACCTGCAAGTGGCGCGCGGCGAGGTTGTGCTCAACGGCGAGCGGCTGCTGGCGGGTGATGCAGCCAGGCTGGATGTGCCGCAACGGTTGGCGCTGACAGCGGTGACAGAAGCCGAGTTGCTGTTGTTCGATTTGCCGGCCGTTTGAGCCGGCGCCGCAACATCGCATTTTGCGAAATTGAAACGTTTGACTATTAAAAAAGGAGCATCAAACATGCAAAAAACCACGGGACCGGACAGGGCAGCAGGATTCAAGGGACTGCTTGCAATGACGGGATTGATGATGTTTTCTCTGTCGGCACATGCCGCGCAGGAAACCTATGCCATCGATAACGAGCACAGTTTTGCCAACTGGAGCGTGCGCCATGTCGTCGCCAAAACCACCGGCACTTTCAGCGACGTGCAGGGCAAGGTGGTGATCGACCGGGAAAATCTGGCCAATTCCAGCGTCGAAGCCAGAATCAACATGTTCAGCGTCAGCAGCAACCACGCCAAGCGCGATGCCCATATCGTCAAGGATGATTACCTCAACGCTGCCAAGTTCGGCGAAATGACGTTCGTCAGTACCAAGGTGGTTGCCACCAGCGCGACCGAGGGCGAGATCACCGGCAAGCTGACCCTGCACGGCGTGACACGCGAGATGACCTTCCCGTTCAAGGTGCTGGGCTTCGGTACCGATCCCTGGGGCGGCTATCGCGTCGGTCTGGAAGCGCATACTGCCATCAAGGCTTCGGATTTCGGCTACAAATGGGGCGTGAAACCCAACGGCGCCGTCGGTGATGAAGTTGAAATCACCCTGCTGATCGAAGGCAAGCGCCTGTAAATCAGCCTGCCCGAACTGGTGTAAGGGGTTCGGGTTTAAAGATTATTCAGCCACAGAGCTCACAGAGGCCACAGAGAAAACAACCACGCGCGGGGAACATGACAATCAACCTGGTCGTTATTGATGGGAAAAGAAAATATCACACCCTACGTCATTCCGGAAACCGCGCAGCGGTTATCCGGAATCCAGTATTTTCAATGGGTTGCTGGATTCCGGGTTCGGCTTTCAGCCGCCCCGGAATGACAACATTTTTGTTTCGGTTCAATAAATCTGCCGGGGTTGTGCATTTGCTTTTCTCTGTGTTCTCTGTGTTCTCTGTGAGCTCTGTGGCTTGAATTAAAAATTTTCAGATTCAAACAACATTCAAAAGGATTCCAGACTTATGACCAAAGATTTGTTCAGTCCGATCAATATCGGCAGTATTGCCTTGAAAAACCGCATTGTCATGGCGCCGCTGACCCGCAACCGTGCGGGTGAGGGCAATGTGCCGTGTGAATTGAACGTCAAGTATTATGAGCAGCGTGCAACGGCGGGTCTGATTGTCACGGAAGCAACACCCATCTCCGGGATGGCGCACGGTTATCCTGCCACGCCCGGGATTCATAGCGAAGCACAAATTGCCGGCTGGAAGAAAGTGGTCGATGCCGTCCACGCCAAGGGCGGCAAGATTGTCTTGCAACTCTGGCATGTCGGCCGCATTTCGCACCCCTCACTGTTGCCCGGCAATGCCTTGCCGGTAGCGCCCTCTGCAATCAAACCTGCCGGTAAGGCTTTTACCTATCAGGGTCTGCAGGATTTCGTCACGCCGCGCGCGCTTGAACTGGCAGAGATTCCCGGCATTATCGAGGAATACGCGCAGGCGACCAGAAACGCGCTGGCGGCAGGGTTTGACGGCGTAGAGATTCATGGCGCCAACGGTTATCTGCTCGACCAGTTTTTGCGTGACGGCACCAACAAGCGCACCGATCAATATGGCGGCAGTATCGAGAATCGTGCGCGACTGTTGCTGGAAGTGACGGAAAAAGTGGTGGCCATCGCCGGTGCCGACAAGGTGGGCGTGCGTATTTCGCCGCTCAATCCGTTCAACGATATTGCCGATTCCAATCCGCAGGCCTTGTTCAATCATGTGGCCGAGGCCCTGAGCCCGTTCGGCCTGGCCTATCTGCATGTGGTGGAAGGCGGCATGGGCGGCGAAAAGCTGCCGCCGTTCGACTTCATTGCCTTGCGTGAGCGTTTCGACGGCCCTTACATGGCCAATCTGGGTTATACAAAGAGCAGGGCGAATGCGGCGATCGCTGCCGGCAATGTCGATCTGGTCGCTTTCGGCGTGCCGTTTATCGCGAATCCGGATCTGGTCGAGCGTTTTGCCAAGGATGCGCCCCTGAATCAGGCTGACCCCAAGAGCTTCTATGGTGGCAGCGAAAAAGGCTACACTGATTACCCGACACTTTAAGGAACTGCCATGCACAAACCAGCCGTTACACAGGTTCCGATCGACGCCACGATTGCCAACCGCTGGAGCGGTCGCGCTTATGATGCGGCCAGAGCTGTCCTGCGCGATGACGTTATCGCGCTGCTGGAGGCGGCTCGCTGGGCGCCATCCTGCTACGGTGATCAGCCCTGGCGCTTCATGATCTGGAACCGGCATGAAGATGCGGCGGGCTGGCAACGCGCCTTCGATACCCTGGCGCCGGGCAATCAGGCCTGGGTCAAGGATGCGCCGCTACTGGTGCTGGTCGCTGCCGACAGCCTGTTCAAGCACAACGGCCAGCCCAACCGCTGGAGCCAGTACGACACCGGCGCTGCCGCGCTCAATCTTTGCC
>JBEDHT010000177.1:0-4896 GCA_041174025.1 Pseudomonadota bacterium | reverse complement strand
ACACCGGTGATTCACTCAAGCTTTCACGCTATGCGGGCGAGACGGATGCCGAATTCATTGTGTTTCTCGGTGTGCATTTCATGGCCGAAGTGGCTGATATTCTCTCCCGTCCTGATCAGATATCCATCCTGCCCGATCTCGCTGCCGGTTGTTCGATGGCGGATATGGCGAATCTGGCCAAGGTCGAGCGTTCGCGTCGCGAGCTCGCCAAAGTGCTGGATTTCGATGCGACCATCACGCCGGTGACTTACATCAACTCCGCAGCGGATTTGAAGGCGTTCTGCGGCGAGCACGGCGGTATTGTCTGCACCTCGACCAATGCACCCAAAATCATTGAATGGGCGTTTGCCCAGCGCGAGAAGGTGCTGTTCTTCCCGGACCAGAATCTCGGCCGCTGGAGCGGCTACAAGATGGGTATCCCGCTGGAGCAGATGCCGGTCTGGGACCCGGATCAGCCCATGGGCGGATTGACCGAAGATCAGATCAGGAACGCCAAAATCCTTTTGTGGAAAGGCCATTGCGCGGTGCATCAGATGTTCCGCGAGCAGAATATCACGCGTTTTCGTGCCGAACATCCGGACGGCTTTGTCATTTCGCATCCGGAATCGCCGTTCGAGGTCTGCCTCAATTCCGATTATGTCGGCTCTACCGAATATATCCTGAAGACCGTTTCCGAAGCGCCAGCGGGGACAAAGTGGCTGGTCGGCACCGAGCTTAATCTGGTCAACCGGCTTGCCGAAAAAATGAAGCCGGAAGGCAAGCTGGTGCAGTTCATGTCGCATGTGATCTGCGAATGTTCGACCATGGCGCGTATCGACCCGCAACATCTGGCATGGACGCTGGAAAATCTGGCCGAGGGCAATGTGGTCAACCAGATCAAGGTGCCTGCGGCGGAGGCTGAGCTCGCCAGGCTGACACTGGACCGCATGCTGGCTGCTTCTTGAGTAAAGCAGGACGGCATGCACAACACCCTGCGTATTGCCACTTTCAATATCCACAAGGGCGTCACCAGCTTTAACGCCCGCTTTGCCCTGCACGATCAGCGCGAACTGATACGGCAACTGCATGCCGATGTCGTTTTTCTGCAGGAAGTGCAGGATCTGCACATCAAGCGCAGCCGCCGTTTCAACCAGTGGCCGACAGAAGGCCAGACCGAGTTTCTTGCCGATGCAGTCTGGTCGGATTATGCCTATGGCAAGAATTCGGTCTACCCGGCAGGCCATCACGGTAATGCGCTGCTATCCAAGTTTCCCATCATCAAGACCGAGAATCTCGATATCTCCGCCCACACGGCGGAACAGCGCGGCATGCTGCATTGCGAGATTGCGGTGCGTGAATGGGATCAGCCGCTGCATTGCATCTGCGTGCATCTCGGTCTTTTTGCAGGCTGGCGCCGCAAGCAGGTGCATCTGTTGCGCGAACGGATAGACGCTGAAGTACCACCGGATGCGCCTCTGGTCGTGGCAGGCGATTTCAACGACTGGGGCATGAGTGCCGGTCGCACGCTGACCGCCGGGTTGCATCTGCGCGAGGTATTCGAGCACCATGAAGGCAAATCCGCACGCAGTTTTCCCTCCGTGCTTCCCCTGTTCCGCCTGGACCGGATTTATGTGCGCGGCTTTCAGGTGCAGCATGTGCAGGTGCATTCCGGTCCGCAGTTCGCCAAGATGTCAGATCATGCGGCACTGAGCGCGACTCTGGTCAGAAAATGATACGCTTCACTTCGTCCAATCACATTCAGCTGCTGAGGAACGGCCTGGAGTATTTTCCCGAGCTGGAGCGTGCGATAGATCACGCACGCCATGAAATCTATCTGCAAACCTATATCTATGAGGCTGACCCAACCGGGTTCAGAATCGGCGACGCGTTGAAACGCGCCGCCGGTCGCGGCGTCGCCACGCATGTGCTGCTGGACGGTTTCGGCAGCAAGGATCTGCCCAAAACCTACGTGCAGGAGCTGGAAGACGCGGGTGTCAACGTCATGTTCTATCGCCCCAAGATTTCACCCTGGACATTCAAGCGCAGCCGTCTGCGGCGGCTGCATCGCAAGCTGGTGGTGGTGGACGGGCTATTGGCCTTTATCGGCGGGATCAATATCATCGACGATTACAATGTGCCGAACAACGACCCGCCGCGCATTGATTATGCTGTCTCCGTTCGTGGCGAGCTGTTGCCGCAGATTCGCGCCAGTGCCCGGAATTTGTGGCGCGGGATTGCCTGGTCACATCTGCGGCGTGTCGACGCCAGTTCCTTGCCGCCGATCAAACAGTATGCGGTGGGGACAATGCAGGCCGCTTATGTCGTCCGCGACAACCTGCTGCACCGGCGCGATATCGAACAGGCTTATCTGCAGGCGATCAATGCAGCGAAGACGGAAATTCTCATCGCCAATGCCTATTTCGTTCCCGGCAAGAATTTCCGGCGCGCGCTGGTCATGGCGGCCCGACGCGGGGTGAGTGTCAGATTACTGCTGCAGGGCAAAAAAGAGTATCTGCTGATGTTTGCCACCCATGCCTTTTATTCGGATTTTCTCGCTGAAGGCATCCGCATCTACGAGTATCGCAAGAGTTTCATGCACAGCAAGGTGGCGGTCATCGATCATGAGTGGGCAACGGTAGGTTCGTCCAATATCGACGCTTTCAGTCTTTTGCTCTCGCGTGAGGCCAATGTCGTTATCGTCGACCGGCCTTTTGCCGGCAATCTGCGGGCCGATATCGAGCAGTCGATAACTGACGGCGCTGTCGAGATTGTTGCCGATAGCTGGAAACGCGGGAATTATTTGAAACGATTCTTTTCCTGGTGGGTCTATTTGCTGGTTCGTATCGTGACCGGTCTGGTGATTCAGCCCGACCGGCATTAGCGGATATGGCAGTTGGGCAACGCGCGGTTTGCCGCAATGGTGGCAAGGTCTTATAATCGCCCGGTAATCGGGATCAGCGCTGGTGTAGCTCAGTTGGTAGAGCAACGCACTCGTAACGCGTAGGTCGTAGGTTCGATTCCTATCACCAGCACCAACCTTATTAATCATCAACGTTCGTAGATTGGATTATTCTTGAAAACCCTTACCCTGATATTTTCGAGCCTGGCGTTGCTGATGACGCTGGCGCAACCGGCCGGTGCGGCGACGATGGAAGACGCCCAGGCTGCAGCCAAGATGGCGGATCATGCAACTGCGGCGGCTATCTACCGTACGATTGCCGAACAGGGCAATGCCGAAGCGCAATACCAGCTTGGCATTCTTCACGCCCGTGGCATGGGGGTCGAGCAAAGTTATGCAGAGGCGGCAAACTGGTACCGCAAGGCTGCCATGCAAGGGCATGCTGAAGCCCAATACAGCCTCGGCGCCCTGCATTTCAATCGCGACATTCCTACCGAGGATTACACGGAAGCTGCCGGCTGGTATATGAAAGCGGCAGAGCAAGGTCTGGCAAAGGCACAGTTGAATGTCGCCATTCTGTATTTCCGTGGTGACATTTTCGAACAAAATCTGGATGAAGCGCTCAAGTGGTATACAAGAGCTGCGGAGCAGGGCAATGCCGAAGCCCAGTTCAATCTGGGTAACATGTATGTGCGCGGTATGGGCGTCGAGGAAGATATCGTGCGCGGCACCATGTGGATTCTGGTCTCGATTGAAAACCCCGATGTCGGCAAGCGCATTGTCAGCAAGACCAAGGTAGCCAATTTCAACGCAACCAGGATGACGGAAGAGCAAAGAGCCAAGACCCGCGCCTGGGCGAACGAATGCAAGGCGAAGAACTACAAGGGTTGCTGATCGATTGCTTTTGAATTGACCTCGGCGGCTTCAACACAAGGCCGGACTTCAGTGAAGAAGTCCGGCTTTTTGTTGCGCGTGAGCTTTTTCAGCTTTGCCTCAGCCGATGCCGCGCTGCTGCGGTCGGGATAGCTCCGCGAGGCAATAATCCGTAAAGGCGGGTTGGCGCGGGTGTATTTGGCGCCACGGCCGGTTTGATGTGCACGGAAGCGTGCTTGCAGGTTGTTGGTGATGCCGGTGTAGTAAGTGCCGCCTTCGCATTCGAGCAGGTAGAGATGCCAGGACATGCAGACCAAGGCTGACTCAGTAATCGGCGCTGCGGCCGGTGGAATAGCCGTAAGCGTCGTTCTGCCATTCGCCGCAGCGGTCGCAGCGGTGATCCTGCATGGTTTTGCACAAGGTGAGCTTGTCATGACCGCAGGCGTGGCACACGTGCAAGGGCTTTTCCGATGATTTTGCGTGTGTTTCGTGGTGCTCCTGGGCAACCCGCGTGCTGCCCAGTCCGTATTTGTTGTCCATGGAAACCTCCATCGGTTTGGTCCATGGCGTTATCTTAATCCTGTAGCGCAAGATATCAACCCATTTTTTGGCGGCTCACCGCAGTGCACTGCCCGAGGCGCTACTTAACCCTGAATGGTTGCGGGGTATAATCCGGTATTGACGGTGCAAACTGATTCGAGGAATTTACCCAATGAAAAGCTATCGCAAGGAACTCTGGTTCAACCCGCCTACGCGCGTGGCCTTTATCAACATTACGCCGCAGGTGCGCGAGTGCCTGCGTGAAAGCGGCGTCAAGGAAGGTCTGGTGCTGGTCAACGCCATGCACATTACGGCCAGCGTATTCATCAACGACGACGAATCCGGCCTGCATCACGATTATCGCGAATGGCTTGAGCGTCTCGCGCCACACGAGCCGGTCAGCAGTTACCGGCACAATGACACCGGCGAAGATAATGCCGACGCGCACATGAAGCGTCAGGTGATGGGGCGCGAGGTAGTGGTGGCCATCACCAACGGCCAGCTCGATTTCGGCCCGTGGGAACAGATTTTTTACGGCGAATTCGACGGCCGCCGCAAGAAGCGCGTACTCGTGAAGATTATCGGTGAATAAATGCAGATAAAAG
>JBEDHT010000176.1:0-5569 GCA_041174025.1 Pseudomonadota bacterium | reverse complement strand
GAACTGGGCAATGGCCGAAATGGCACCGGCTACCGTTGCGGAAATGGTCGAGATCAGCGTATCGCGGTTCTTGACGTGGGCCAGCTCGTGCGCCATGACACCACGCAACTCGCGCTCGGAGAGAATGCGCATGATGCCGGTGGTAGCCGCTACCGCCGCATGCTGCGGATCGCGTCCGGTGGCAAACGCGTTCGGCTGTGCCTCATCAATAATGTAGACCTTGGGCATCGGCAAGCCGGCATTGGTGGCCAGTTCGCGCACCATGTTGTAAAACTTGGGCGAACTCTGCGCGTCGACTTCGCGCGCGTTGTACATCTTCAGCACGGCCTTGTCCGAAAACCAGTAGGCGTAGACATTCATCGCCCCGGCAAAAATCAGCGCCAGCAGCATGCCGCCGGCACCGCCCAGCGCCGCACCCACCGCGCCGAAAAGCACGACGATACCGGCCATCAATATGGTGGTTTTAAACCAGTTTCCCAACATTTCATTACCTTTCAAAACGGGGTATGCACTGGCGCTTAGATGCTGCCATGCCTTGAAAAATTCAAGCGCCGAAGCTTTGCCCCGGCTGCAGGCTGCGGCCGCGCAAAAAGTCGCTGGCGGCCATGCGCTTGCCGCCCGGCATCTGCAATTCTTCGATGCGCAGCAAACCCTCTCCGCATGCAACCAGAATGCCAGCCTCATCGAGGCCGGTGATTTCGCCCGGCTTGCCGTTGCCGGGCAAATGGCTTGCCATCCAGAGACGGCAGATTTCACCATCGAGCAAGGTATGCGCCACCGGAAACGGGTTGAACGCGCGCACCTTGCGGCAAATCGCGGCTGCATTCTGCTGCCAGTCTATCGCCGCTTCGGATTTTTCCAGTTTATGGGCATACGTCACCAGCGTTTCGTCCTGCGGTGTTGCAGGCAGGTTGCCGTCGCGCGCCAGTGTTTGCATGGCCTCGACCATCAGCACCGCGCCCAGTCCGGCAAGACCGTCATGCAGGGTCTGCGCCGTATCGCGCGCGCCGATCGGCAGAACGCCGCGGCTGACCATGGCGCCCGCGTCCAGCGCCGGTACCACCTCCATGATGGTGACGCCGGTTTCGCTGTCGCCCGCCAGCAATGCGCGCTGGATGGGCGCCGCGCCACGCCAGCGCGGCAACAGCGAGGCATGGATGTTGTAACAGCCGTAGCGCGGCATATCGAGCACCGCAGAAGGAATGATGAGGCCATAAGCGGCAACGATCATGACATCGGCGTTGACGGCGGCAATTCGGGCTTGTACGGCGGGGTCTTTCAGGGTTTCCGGCTGAAACACTTCGATCTGGTGACTGACCGCCAACTGCTTGACCGGGCTGGCCTTGAGTTTCATGCCGCGACCGGATGGCCGGTCGGGCTGGGTGAGTACCATGACGATGTCATGACCGGCATCGATCAGCGCCTGCAGCGCGGGAACAGCGAATTCCGGAGTTCCGGCGAAAATGATTTTCATGGGCGGCCTGACGGGATGATCAGGCGAATTCGCGCTGACGTTTCTTCATTCTGGTCTTGATGCGGGTCTGCTTCAGCTGCGAGAGATAATCGACAAACACCTTGCCCTGCAGATGGTCCATCTCGTGCTGGATGCAGACGGCGAGCAGACCCTCGGCTTCGAGCGTGAACGGCTTGCCGTTGATATCGAGCGCTTCGACCGTGACCGTTTCGGCTCGGGTCACCGTTTCATAAACACCGGGAACGGAAAGACAGCCTTCCTCGTAATCCTGCGAGCCGCACTTGTTCACCAGCTTCGGATTGATGAATACCTGCAGACCGTTCTTGTCTTCGCTGATGTCGATGACGATGACCTGCAGATGCACATTGACCTGCGTTGCGGCCAGCCCGATACCGGGGGCAGCGTACATGGTCTGCGCCATGTCCTCGACCAGGCGGCGGATGGAGGCGTCCACTTCCTTCACTGGTTTTGCCACGGTATAAAGCCGTGGATCGGGATAGTTCAAGATGTCTAAAATTGCCATAAAAGCTTGATTGTTGAATGAATTACATGCAGAATTTAATGCAACTTCGCGGAAAACAAACCCGTTTCGGGCGCTCGCGTCTCCTGTGCACACCATACTGAGACCAAACATCATGTACAGACACATTATAACGCTGCTCTTGCTCGGTTGTGTGGCATTCAACGCGGCAGCCCAGGATGTGCAGCTGCAGGAAAACCACCCCGACCGTCACGTGGTCGTCAAGGGCGACACGCTTTGGGACATCTCCGCCAAATTCCTCAAGAGCCCCTGGCTCTGGCCCAAGGTCTGGAAGATGAACCGCGAGCAGATCAAGAACCCGCACCTGATCTATCCCGGCGATGTCATCGTGCTCGACCTCAGCGGCGGCACGCCGCAACTTCGCCTGTTGCGCGAAACCGTCAATATCGAGCCCGGCTTGCGCATAGAGCCGCTGGAAAGAGAGCCGATCGCCACCATCTCGCCGCACATCATCGCGCCCTTCCTGAGCAAGCCGCTGGTGATCGAGAGAGACGCGCTGGCCGATGTGCCCAGCATCATCGGTTCACGCGAGGATAAAGTGGTGCTGGGCCCGCACAGCAGAATCTATACCGACCGGATCACGGAAGATCAGGGCAGGTACTGGAGCATCTACCGCGACGGCAAATCACTGATCGACCCGAAAACAAAAGAGCTGTTGGGTATCGAGGCCATCTATCTCGGAGACGCCGTTCTCGCACGTTACGGCGAACCGGCGACGCTCGACATCTCGCGCGCCAATCAGGAAATCTTCAAGGGCGACAAACTCATCGTCACACCCGACAACATCACCAAAAGCTTCGTGCCGCGCGCACCGGAAGGCCCGGTCGAAGGTCAGGTTCTCTCGATCTACGGTGGCGTCAAGGAGGCCGGGCGTAATTCCATCATTACCATCAATCGCGGCAAAAACGATGGCCTTGAGGCCGGGCATGTGCTGGCGATCTACCGCGAAGGCCCGCTGGTGAAAAACCCGCGTTACAAGAAAGAAAATACCGAGCCCAAACTGAAGGAACTCAACATCAAGACCGAACAACGTGAAGACGGCATGTGGGAAGTCAATATCGATAAGGACAAAGAGCAGCCGCCCGACCCCAGCATGATCAAGCTGCCCAACGAGCGCATCGGCCTGATGATGGTGTTCCGCACGTTCGACCGCGTTGCCTACGCGCTCATCATGCAAGCCTCGGAACCGGTCAATACGCTGGATATCGTTCAAACCCCCTAGGGCTTGTTGACACCGACCATGCAAAGCCCTGCAGCCGGACATGAAGCTTCGCTCTGGATCGCGCTTTGCAACATCCACGGGCTCGGCAATCAGGGCATCTGCCAGCTTTTGCGCGCGCTGGGCGAACCGGAAGCGATTTTCTCTGCCACCTCGGCGCAACTGAAAGAAGTCGTCAGCGCCGGCATTGCGCAAAAAATTCTGCAAGGACCGGACACCGGCTCCTTGCAACCCGCGCTCGACTGGCTGGCAGCAGACAACAATCATCTCATCACGCTGGCCGACCCGCATTATCCGCAAGCCCTGCTGGAAATCGCCGATCCGCCGCCCGTGCTTTATGCCAAAGGCCGGCTGGAGTGGCTTGCCACACCCGGTATTGCCGTGGTCGGCAGCCGTAATGCCAGCCCGCAGGGCGAAAGGAACGCCGAAGAATTCTCGCAGGCGCTGGCCCGCCACGGCTATACCATCATCAGCGGTCTGGCGCTCGGGATAGACGGGGCCGCTCACCGTGGCGCGCTACGGGAAAATGGCGCGACCATCGCCGTGGTCGGCACCGGGCTCGATATCGTCTATCCGTCCCGCCACCGCGAGCTCGCTCACGAGATCGCAGAACGCGGGCTGATCATTTCCGAATTCCCGCTCGGAACGCCTTCCAGAGCGCAGAATTTTCCGCGCCGCAACCGCATCATCAGCGGCCTTGCTCGCGGCTGTCTGGTGGTCGAAGCGAACGTGCAGAGCGGTTCGTTGATCACGGCAAGGCTGGCAGCAGAGCAGGGGCGTGAGGTTTTTGCGATTCCTGGCTCAATCCATTCGCCGGTTTCCAAAGGCTGTCACCAGCTGATCAAGCAGGGGGCGAAGCTGGTAGACAACATACAAGATATTGTGGATGAGCTCGGCTCAATATCAAGAGAAAATTTTCCGCAGGAATCTGCCGAACCGCTGGAAGCCAACCCCCTGCTGGATTCCATGGGTTTCGACCCGATTTCTGCGGAGCAGCTGATCGAGCGCAGCGGCTTGACGAGCGATAGCCTTTCAGCCATGCTGATGGTGCTGGAACTTGAAGGTAGAGTTGCCTCGCTGCCCGGGGGGCGATACCAGCGCCTGGCCTGATTCCACGCTCATTCAAAGGGGAATATATGTTCGAAGTCCTGGTCTACATGTTCGAAAACTACTTTGAAGCAAATATCCGTCCCGATAACAACACCCTCGCCAATGAACTGTTTGCCGCCGGTTTCGACCAGGACGACATCAACGGCGCTTTCGACTGGTTTTCGACACTGGAAGAAATGTCAGGGCATGACCTTGCAACCGTAACCAGCACAGGCATGCGCATCTACAGCGATGCCGAGCTTGAGAAGATCAGCGCGGAAAGCCTGAGTTTCATGATATTCCTGGAACAGGCAGGCGCGCTCGACCCGGCCCAGCGCGAGCTGGTGATCGACCGCATCATGGCCTTGCCGCAGCCGGAAGCCGGCATTGATGAAACCCGCTGGATAGTCCTGATGGCCTTGTGGAATCAGGGCAAGGCCAACGATTATCTGTTCGTCGAAGACGCCATGTTCGGCGACAGCCGCTCGACCTTGCACTGAGCGGCCACGCGCACGCTCAGGCCGCAGGCAGGGAGAGTCTCTGCAGAATCGTGGAGATGATGCCTGCCTGATTCAAGGTATAGAAATGCAAGCCCGGCGCTCCGCCCGCGAGCAGCCTTTCCGATAATTCCGTCACCACATCGATACCGAAAGCACGCAAGGACGGCATGTCGTCGCCGAAATCCTGCAAGCGCAGCCGCAACCAGCGCGGGATGTCGGCACCGCACACCGAGGAAAATCTTGCCAGCTGGGTAAAGTTGTAAATCGGCATGACGCCCGGCACGATGGGAATGTTGATGCCGGCCGCATCGCATTGATCGACAAATCTGAAGTAAGCGTCCGCATTGTAAAAATATTGCGTGATGGCCGAATCGGCGCCGGCTTCCACCTTGGTGCGGAAATTGTTCAAATCGGCACTGGCCGAGGCCGCTTCCGGATGAAACTCCGGATAGGCGGCGACGTCGATCTCGAACCAGTCGCCGCTGTGTTCGCGGATAAACGCCACCAGCTCGTTGGCATAGCGAAAATCGCCGACGCTGCCCTCACCGGAAGGCACATCGCCGCGCAGCGCGACCAGATGGCGGATATCGCTGCTGCGGTATTTGTCGAGCAACGCGGCAATTTCCTCGCGGCTTGAAGAAATGCAGGAAATATGCGGCGCCGCCTCATGCCCTTCGCACTGGATCTCCAGTACCGTTTCCAGAGTGCGGTCGCGTGTCGAGCCACCTGCTCCGAAGGTTACGGAG
>JBEDHT010000175.1:0-6496 GCA_041174025.1 Pseudomonadota bacterium | reverse complement strand
GTATCGGTTGAAGAACTGGAACGCCGCCGTCAGGCCATGGAAGCCAGGGGCGCGCAGGCCTGGAAGCCGCTCAACCGGCAGCGCACGGTTTCGCCGGCATTGCGTGCCTATGCCGCAATGACCACATCGGCTTCGCGCGGCGCTATACGCGATGTGTCGCAAATTGAAAAATAATGCAGCAATCAACGAGGAAACAGGCAACGCAATGAATTCACTTCATTTGGTTGAAAAGGAAATTCAGCTGGATTCCCATGTCAGCTTTCATCAGGACGCCAGCGGATTGAAATTTCTGGAGGTCGCCAATGATCTGGCGACCGCAAAAATCGCCATGCAGGGTGGCCATGTCATGACCTGGCAACCGCGTGATGTTGCCGAGCCGGTGCTCTGGCTGTCAGAGCATGCACGCTACATGCATGGCCGTTCGATTCGTGGCGGCGTGCCGATTTGCTGGCCCTGGTTCGGCGCGCATCCGACCGACAGCACGCTTTGCCCGCACGGTTTTGCCCGCGTCATGCCGTGGGATCTGATGGAATCGAGCACGCTGGAAAACGGCGCGACACGCTTGCTGTTGCAGATTCTGCATACACCGGTGGCGCAGAAGCAGCTTTCTTACCCTTATACGCTGACGCTCGCAATTGAAATCGGTGCGACCCTGAAAATGGCCTTATCGACCACCAATCGCGGTAATCAGCCTTTCATGATCGGCGAAGCGTTCCATACCTATTTCAATGTCAGCGATGTCGAAAAGATTTCATTGCAGGGTCTGGAAGGCGTTGAATATTCGGATAAAGTGCTGAATTACGACCGCGACACGCAACAGGATGCGGTTCGTTTCGATGGCGAGTTCGACCGTGTCTATGTCAACACCCCGCAGGATTGCGTGATTGACGACCCCGGATATCAGCGCCGCATTCGTATCAACAAGTCCGGCAGCAACTCCACGGTGGTGTGGACCCCCTGGGAAGAAAAAGCCCATCAGCTCGGCGATATGGGTACGGACGACAGCTGGCGCCACATGATCTGTATCGAATCTGCCAACGCGCTGGAAAACATGGTCATGGTACGTCCCGGCCAGACCCATACGCTGGCGATCGAATACGCGGTCGAGTCACGTTGAACCGCATGAAAAATTCTGTCAACCCGTTGCTGCAACAGGCGTTTGAACAGTACCCGGCGTAAAACGGTATTGCCATTATGGGCATTCTCATAAACGGCAAACATGGGTATCATTCGAATGTTGCAAATGTAGTAAACCATGGTAAGCGCATTATTTAAGACGTCTTAAAAGATCGAGTTGAAGGAGATAGCATGAAAGCAATATTGATGACGGTTGCCGCTGCTGGTTCGCTGATGCTGGCTGCACAGGCTAATGCCAACGAAGCATTGGCACAGAAGAGCGGCTGTCTGGCATGTCACAGCGTTTCGCAAAAGGTACTGGGCCCGGCTTACAAGGACATTGCCGCCAAGTACAAGGGCGACAAGGGTGCTGAAGCCAAGCTGGTAGACAAGGTGAAGAAGGGCGGTAGCGGTGTGTGGGGTCCTATCCCGATGCCGGCAATGAGCCCGCAAGTGAAAGACGACGATATCAAGACGCTGGTTCAGTGGATCCTGAAGATGTAATTGATAGCAGACACAAGACAGTCTGAAAGCAGAAAGCCAGTCCAAAAGACTGGCTTTCTGCTTTTTTGCGTCTTCTCAAACACGGATCAAACACTGATAAGCCCGAGCAGAGAAAGAAAAATCATCATGATCGCAATCGGTGAAACATAGCGGATGATGAAACGCCAGGCGCGGAAAGCGACGGTTTTGAGGCCCAGTTCATCCTGCACATGATCGGGGCGCATGACCCAGCCGGCAAAGATTGCCATCATCAGTCCGCCCAGCGGCAGCAGGATGTTGGTAGTCAATTTATCCAGCGTGTCGAATATACCCAAATCGAACAGCAGCCTGACATCGCTCCAGTGGTTGAAGGAAAGCACTACGCAGATGCCCAGCAGCCAGGCGCTGAAACCTGTCAGCCATGCCGCACTGCGACGGGAACAGTATTTTCTTTCAGTCAACCAGGCGACGGCAGGCTCGATCAGCGAGATCGAGGAAGTCCAGGCAGCAAAGGCAACCAGCACGAAAAACAGGCTGCCTACGACCTGGCCGCCCCACATCTGGCCGAAAGCTATCGGCAGTGTCTGAAAGATGAGCCCGGGGCCGGCGCCGGGTTCCAGCTGGTTGGCAAACACCAGAGAAAAAATGGTGAGTCCGGCCAGCAAGCCAACGGCGGTATCGGCGATGGCAATGTACAGGGAGGTGCGGGCAATGGAAACATGCCGTTGCAGATAAGAGCCGTAAACCATCACAACGCCCATGCCCAGGCTCAGTGAGAAAAACGCGTGGCCCATCGCGGCTAGTGCTGCGCCGGGCGTGATTTTGGAGAAATCCGGAGTGAACATGAATTGCATGGCCTGACTGAAATTCCCTTCCAGTACGCTATAGGCCAGTATGAAGAGCAGAATGCCGAACAGCGACGGCATCAGGATCTGGCTTGCCCGCTCAAGGCCATGGTTGACGCCGCGAGCCACCACCCATACCGTCATGACCGTGAATACCGTATGCCACAAAAGCAATGACGGCGCCGAGGCCAGCATGTCGTTGAATAATTGACCAACCAGACCGGCATCGGCACCAGTGAAGCTGTTGTTGAGAGCATGCAGGATGTAACGGATTACCCAGCCGCCGATGACACTGTAAAAAGCCAGAATCAGCACACCGGCAATAACGCCGGTCAGCCCTACCCATTTCCAATGCGGGCTGGCGCCGGCTTTAGCCGCCAGCCACCGCATGCCGTCAGCCGGATTTTTTTGCGCGCGCCGGCCAAGCATGATTTCACACATCATGAGCGGAATGCCGATGAGCAGGATGCAGCCGAGAAACACCAAAACAAAGGCGCTACCGCCGTTGACGCCGGTCATGTAGGGAAACTTCCAGATGTTGCCGAGGCCGATGGCCGAGCCAGCCGTGGCCAGAATGAATGTCCAGCGGCTGGCCCAGGTGCTGCGTTTCTGTACTTGCGTCACGTAAAGCAGGCCTTACTTCAGGTCACTGAAATAACGCTCGGTCTCGCTCTTGACGATGCGCGACAGCAGCAGCAAGCCGATCAGGTTGGGAATCGCCATCATGCCGTTCATCAGGTCGGAGAAATCCCAGACAAACTGCAGGCTGACCATGGCGCCAACCACCACGGCAGCGATGAAGAACAGACGGAAAATCCTGATCGCGCGCGGCCCCATCAGGTATTCCACGGCTTTTTCGCCGTAATAGCTCCAGCCGATCAGCGTGGAATAGGCAAACAGCACAGTGGCCAGTGCGACGATGATTTCGCCGGTAGCGCCCAGTGTTTCTCCCATGCTGGCACTGGTCAGCTGCCCGGCGCCGACACCGAGCAGCCAGGAGTCGGCGGTCAGGATGACTAAAGCAGTCATGGTGCAGATGATCAGCGTGTCGATAAAAGTCTGCGTCATACTGACCAGCGCCTGCTTGACCGGGTCGTTGGTACGGGCGGCAGCGGCTGCAATCGGCGCCGAACCGAGACCGGACTCGTTGGAGAATACGCCGCGCGCCACGCCGAAACGGATCGCAGCTGCAACGGCCGCACCGGCGAAGCCGCCGGTGGCGGCGATGGGTGCGAAAGCATGATTGAATATGAGGCCGAATGCGCCGGGGATTTTTTCTGCATTGATCGCCAGCACCACCAGCGCGGTGCCGATGTAGGCAACAATCATGAACGGTACCAGAAACGAAGTGAATCGCCCGATAGACTTGATGCCGCCGATGATGACCAGTGCCGTCAGCAGCATCAGCACCACGCCGGTGACCCAGGGTTCGATGCCGAACGTGCTGCTGAGTATGGTCGCCGATGCGTTGGCTTGCGTCATGTTGCCAATGCCGAACGCGGCGCATGCGGTGAAGATGGCGAACAGGGTGCCCAACCACGGCATGCCGGCGCCTTTTGCGATGTAGTACATGGGGCCGCCACGCATGCCGTGCGGGCCCTGCTCGCGGTATTTGACCGCCAGTACGGCTTCCGAGTATTTGGTCGCCATGCCGACCAGGCCGGTCATCCACATCCAGAATACGGCGCCGGGGCCGCCCAGGGTGATGGCAGTCGCAACGCCGACGATGTTGCCGATACCGACAGTGGCGGCCAGTGCCGTCATCAGCGCGGCGAAGTGGCTGATATCGCCCTTACCGTGCAATTCTTTCTCAAAGATCATGCGCAAGGCCATGGGCAGTGCGCGGAATTGCAAGCCCTTGAGAATGATGGTGAGGTAGACGCCGGTGCCGACCAGCAGAATCAGCATGGGAGCACCCCATACCCAGCCTGACAGTGTGGCGACGATGGTTTCTGCGGTATTCATTTTTCTTGTTCTCCCTTTTGATCGCCCGTTTGTTGGAGATAGCGGCGAATCGCAGGAGATTATAGGCAGAATTGCCGCAATATGGGTAGTTTGTCTAGCCCGAATATTTCACCATACCGGCACTGAAGTGGGCGGGGAAATCTCACGAATGCAGGCTTGCCGGGCATCGGGGCAAACCGGTTTGTACCGGTTGCCTTCACCGGCGCTGACGGGAATTTTGTGGCAACTTAACACCCCCGCTTCGCGCCAAGAGGCTTGCTATTGGCTTGGCGCGAGATGTACGAATCTGCGCGCAAACTTCCTCGTCATCGTCCCGCGATCCGGTGAAATATCCGGGCTAGCGGCCAGCCAGCCAGTCCTTGCCAACAAGAAAGTCGCTGTAAAGTCTGGATTCCGGGCTGCCCTCGGCAGGTTTCCAGTCATAGCGCCACTTCACCACAGGCGGCATTGACAGCAGAATCGATTCGGTGCGGCCGTTGGACTGCAAACCGAACAGCGTGCCACGATCAAACACCAGATTGAACTCGACGTAACGGCCGCGGCGATAGGCCTGAAAATCACGCTCACGCTCGCCATAGGCAATATCCTTGCGGCGCTGCACGATAGGAAGATAAGCGTTGAGAAATGCATCGCCAACGCTCTTCAGCATGGCGAAACTCTGCTCGAAGCCGAGATCGTTGAAATCGTCGAAGAAAATACCGCCGATACCGCGCGGTTCCTTGCGGTGTTTGAGATAAAAATAATCGTCGCACTCCTTCTTGAAGCGCGGATAAAGCGTGCGGTCGAAAGCGTCGAGCGCATCACGGCAGGTGCGGTGGAAGTGCACGGCATCTTCTTCAAAGCCGTAGTAGGGCGTGAGGTCCATGCCACCGCCAAACCACCAGATATCCGCGTCAGTATTTGCGGCTGCAACTGCGTTGTTTTCATCAGGTATTGCTTGCCGTACTACCTGTACTGTCTGCGCAATACCTGTCTCAACGCCTTGTTTCGCTCGCAAATCCTGTGCGGATATCGCACTGCGCTGTACCGCCTCGTCAGCGCCTTGGCTCGCCCCCTGATGCTTTGCCGATTCTGCCGTTTTCTCGACGCCTTGTCCTGCTTGCAAACCCTGTGCGGATATCGTGTTGCTGGTTTGCTTCGGTGCCTTGGCGACGAAGAAGCGCACGTTCATGTGCACGGTGGGTATGTAGGGGTTGCGCGGGTGGAATACCAGCGATACGCCCATGGCTTCCCAGGGGCGGCCGGCGGCTTCCGGGTGCGCGGCGCTGGCGGAAGGCGGCAATTTGCTGCCCATGACATGCGAGAAGCCGATGCCGGCACGCTCGAATACATTGCCTTCTTCCAGCATGCAGGAGGTACCGCCACCGCCCTCCGGTCGTTGCCAGCTGTCGTGTAGAAAATGTTTGCCGTCGACCATCTGCACGGCTTCGACGATGCGGTTTTGCAGGTCCTGCAGATATTCGTATACGCGTTGCGTGTTCATGAGGTTTCCAGATCGGTTGAATGCATTATGGGCGGATGATACGGCCGCTGGCCAAATCCTGAATGATGGACGGTTTGCTGGCGCCGCCGGTCATACCTTTGATGATGCGCACTTGTCCGCCGAACAGTTGCCGGCATTGGCGCGTTGTTTTTGCCGGCTGGCAGCCGCTGCGATTGGCGCTGGTGGAGACCAGCGCCATGCCGGTGCTGCGGCTCAGTCCGGCAGTCAGTGCGTGATTGCTGACGCGCACAGCCAGGGTTTTGTGTCTGCCGGTCAGCCATTTCGGGCAGTGTTTCGCGGCGGGGGCGAGCCAGGTGTGACCGCGCGCCCGGTTCTGCCAGGACTGCTGCATTTGCAGGCTTTGCGCGGCGCTGAGCGGTGCCATGTAGGGCTGCAGTTTGGCGAGACGGTCGGCGACGAGGATCAGCCCTTTGCGCTGCGGGCGTCGTTTCAGCCGCAGAATTTTCTGTACTGCGGCCCGATTGCCGGGGTCGCAACCGAGCCCGAAGATAGATTCGGTCGGGTAGGCGATGACGCCTCCCGACTTGAGGAATTTCTGCAGCTCCCTTGCAACCGGCATGCGTCGATCAGCCTTTAACTGCGC
>JBEDHT010000174.1:0-3287 GCA_041174025.1 Pseudomonadota bacterium | reverse complement strand
CGATCGATGTGCTGGTGATAGAGCACCGGAAAGAGCTGCTGCACGTGACTGCCAGCCTCGGTGTTTCCCAATGGAAACCGGATGAGCCTGTCGATGCGTTGATCGAACGCACCGATACCGTTCTGTTTCAGGCCAAATATGCCGGCCGCAACCGTAGCCTGGTCGCCTGATTCAACTCGCCTGACTCAACTCGCCTGACTCAGCCGGTTTTCTTCATTTGTCTGACTATCAGTCTGGCTATCTGTTCGAATCGTGCTGCATCAGCCCGGCGGCATCTGTTCAGTTGCCTCATCCAGTTGCCTCAATCCAGCTGCCCCTCATTCTAAATGATAGGGAAGCTCCAGCCGCAGTAGAGAACCGGCGGCTTTGTCCAGGTAGATGTCAGTCGTTGCGATCGCTTCCAGCCGCAGTTCTCCCAGCAAATCCAGACCACCTTCAGGGGAGGGTGCTACGCGCACCACCATGCCGGCGGCCTCCTCGCTGTCACCCGCATAGAGCGGGCTGCCCGCACTTGCAGACTGTCCTGCCGGGGCGTGCAACGGCAAGGTGCGGCGTTTGACCTTGCCCAGATAGTGGGTGCGGGCGACGATCTCCTGACCGGTATAACAGCCTTTCTTGAAATTGATGCCGCCGAGCGCATCGAGATTGACCATCTGCGGCACGAACGCTTCCTGTGTTGCCGGCGTGATATCGGGAATGCCGGCTTGTATCTCCAGCCATTCCCAGCATGCGGCGCCGGCAGGTCTGGCATGCTGGCTGAGCGCGGTCCATATCTGTTCGGCGTGCTGCGGCGAAGTGAAAATCTGGTATCGCGGCGTCTTGCCCGGCAGGCGAATCAGGCTTGCGTCTTCCAGACTGGTCAGGCCGTACTCCTCCTGCGGAACACGCTTGAACAGCTTTTGCAGGATATCTGTGGCTTGCGGGCCGGCAAGGCCCATGCGTACGAGGCTGTCGGAGACATCGCTGATGCTGACTTTGGATCTCAATACGTACATTTTCAGGCGTTTCATCACCGGTTCAAGCAGCTGCCGGTTGAACTGCAGGTGCAGATGATCGTGGTGGGCAAAAGCCAGAAACAGTGCCAGCAGGCGGCCCTTGGGCGTGCAGTAGCCGCTGTAATGGCTGTTGCTGCCGTCAAGCAGGCGCACGTCGTTGGTGACCTGGCCCTGCAGAAATGCCACGCGGTCTTCGCCTTCAAGCTGCAGCAGGCCGAGATGGGAAAGGTCGCAGAGGATGTTGCCGTCAGCGGCTGTCTGCAGCTCGGCCCGAGGTTCGCCGAAATGCTGCAGGGTGGTGCCGGAAAAACTGGCGCCCAGGCCTTGCAGAAATGTATGCCATGGTGTCGTCATGATGAATGGGTCGCTTTCAATCTTCTTGAATCTGTGACTACTTGAACCTGTGACTGCCTGCACTGCGTTAGAACCTTTTCCATAGTGGACGAAAAGAGCAGCATCAGCGCAGCAGCCGGTCATGGCATATTATAGCCCCAAGCCCATTCATCTGGACCTGCAGCCTTCGCCACGGCTCGCGCGCCTGCTGACGCTCGCCTGCCTTACAGCCGTTCTGGCGCTCTTGTTGTGGCCTGTAGGGGCGTGGCTGAAAATATTGTTCACGGCAACTGCGGTTGCTGCAACGGTCTGCGCAATCCGCCTGCATGCCCTGCTGACGCTGCAAAGTTCGATCGTCGCCCTGCGCCTTGATCAGGATGGCAAAATCAAGCTGAAGATGCGATGCGGTAAGGTGCTTGAGGTCGAGGTGCTGGCGAGCAGTTTTGTTTCGCCCCGGCTGACCGTGCTCAATCTGCGTGTGTGCGGGGCATTGCCGCCGAAGAAGAACAAACACATACAGCTCCTGCTGTTGCCGGACAATAGCGCGCCGGACGCCTTCCGCCAGTTGCGTGTCTGGCTCAGGTGGGGGCGGGAGATGGAAGTGCAGTAATCAGCGCGGACGCATCAAGGCCAGGCGCTGGCGGATGCGGCGCATGCCATTGGCGATAACACTGAACGGATGCCTGGGGAAGTAGGCCAGCAGTAGCAGGATTCCGGCAAGGCCCGCCAGTATCCAGTCGATGCCGTAGGGCGCGATGTCGCGCCGGGCAGGCTTCTGCGCTTTCATGGCCGAGAGAATGTTCTGCAGTTTGTCACCGCGTACGTATTTTGCGTCGATCTCTTCGGCAAGCGTTTTCAGGTAGGCTTCGTCCAGTCTGGACAGATAGCGGTCGCCTTCGCCACCGGCAACGTTGTCATCGCGCGTGCCGATATTGGATTCGGAGATTTGCGCGATGCCCGGTTGCAAGGCAAAGCTGTCGCCTGACCAGTAGCCGATCAGCTGATTCTTTTCATCCAGCTTGGGGATCGGCGTGCCCTGATCGCTGCCGATACCGACGAACAGCCAGTCATCACCTCCCTGGAACGCGCTGAGGTCGCGCGTGTTGAACACGTGCAGCTTGGGTGCTTCCTCGCCGTCGGTAAAATAAACCACCTGTGCCGGTTCCGGAAAGGCGCGTAACACCTGCGCCAGTGACAGCATGCTCTCGCGGATACGGCTGTTGCCGGACCAGCCCGAGCGCCAGTCGAGGTGGTCGATGGTGTCCTGGATGGCGGCAAAATTACGGCAGACCTCAATCGGCGTATACATCGCCGCGACACTGACGCCGGCAAAAAGCCCGATGCTGACCTTGGTGCCGCATGGCAGCGAGGAGATGACTTCCCGCATCATTTTCTGCGTGTGGGCAATGCGTGTCATCGGGCTGGCAGCATTGCCCATGTCTTCCACATTCATGCTTTGGGAAATGTCGGCGACCAGAAAATAACTGTAAATATTGCGTTTGAGCGGAATGCTCGGCTGCAACAGCGCGAGCAACAGCAGGATCAGCGCCGACAGCAAAAGCGTCGCATCGCGCCGGTGCACCAGATAGCGTTGCAGATGATGGAAATATCTCACGGCAGGCCCACCGGTATGTTGCCCATGATGAGTCCGGGGCTGTCGGATTCGCCGACGCCGGGGGTCGGCGTGTCGGGCAGCATGCCGATCACGCGGTCGAGATTGTGACGCGTATCCCAATGGCTGTTATCCAGTTTCACCGATTGCACATAGGCGCCCTTGGCCTGCCTGAACAGGTATTCGCTTTCATGGCGCACGGTCATGCTGTTACCGTTGACGGTGAGGCCGCGCATGAAAAAGATGTTGCCGAGATTGTGCTGCACGGCCGAGCGCTGGTTGTTGTCGCCCACTTCGGCCAGTTGCAGAAAGAGGATGGTCGCCTCCTTGAAGCGCTCGTTTTTGGC
>JBEDHT010000173.1:0-4992 GCA_041174025.1 Pseudomonadota bacterium | reverse complement strand
GTCTCTACTGGGCATGTTTGCTTGTAGTGCCGGTCATGCTTGTCATCTCCTGCAGACGTTTCAGCGGACAGTTCTCGCGGGTTTGTCATCGTCAGGGGCTGGCGTTGGCTGCTTTTCTGCTTGGTTTTTTCTGGGCTGCAGCGTTTGCCACGCATCGTCTGGCAGACGCCCTGCCGACGGAATGGGAGCGGCAGGATATCCAGATCGTCGGCGTGGTCGCCAGCTTGCCGCAGGCGCATGAGAACGGCCAGCGTTTTGAGTTTGACGTCGAACGCGTCATCACTGCCGGCGCCGTCGTTCCCCGCCATTTGGCCCTTTCTTTCTATCACCGTGAATTTGCACAACCCCCTGAGCCGGGCGAGGACGCCCTACCATCGGCCTACAAGGCCGGGCAGCGCTGGCAGCTGACGGTGCGCGTCAAGCGCCCGCACGGTACGATCAACCCGCATGGATTTGATTTCGAAGCCTGGTCGCTGGAGCGCAACATACGCGCCAGCGGTTACGTAAAAAAGCATGCCGGGAACCGGCTGCTATCGGCAGCGGTTTATCGCCCCGGCTATATGGTGGAAATGCTGCGCGAGCGCATCCGTGAGCGCATGGACCGGGTGCTGCAAAGCAAGCCCTATAAAGGTGTTTTGCAGGCGCTGGCCATCGGTGACGAGAGCGGCATCACGCAGGATGACTGGCAGACTTTTCTTGAAACCGGCACCAATCACCTGATGAGTATTTCCGGCCTGCATATCACCATGCTTGCGGGTCTGGGTTTTACGCTGGTGCATTTTCTGTGGCGGAGGTCGGCGCGGCTGACGCTGGCATTGCCTGCGCGCAAGGCTGCCGCGCTGGCTGGAGCTTTGGTGGCGCTGGCCTATGCGCTGGTTGCGGGCTTCTCGATTCCCACTCAGCGCACGCTCTATATGCTGGGAGTGTTCGCCTTTGCGCTCTGGTCGGACCGGCAGCTTTCGATTTTTCGCGTTCTCGCTTACGCCCTTTTCGTTGTCGTCCTGCTCGACCCTTGGGCAGTGTTGGCCGCGGGCTTCTGGCTATCGTTCGGCGCTGTCGCGGTCATCGCCTATGCACTGGGCGGACGTTTGCAGCGGCCGCACTGGTTTAGCGCTGCGGTAACCACACAGTGGGCGGTCACTATCGGGCTGTTGCCTTTGCTGCTGGTGATGTTTCAGCAGGCATCCATCATTTCACCAGTCGCCAACGCGCTGGCGATTCCGCTCATCAGTCTGGTTGTGGTGCCGCTGACCTTGCTGGGCTGCGTCGTTCCGGTTGACAGCCTGCTGGTGCTGGCGCATCAGGTAATGAATCTTTGCATGCGGGTGCTGATCTGGCTGACGGGCAGCGGCCTGAGTGTCTGGCAACAGCAGGCGCCGCCCTTGTGGACCTTGCCGTTGGCGCTGGCAGGCGTCCTCTGGTTATTATTGCCGCGCGGTTTTCCATTGCGTGCGCTCGGTGTCGTGGCTCTGCTGCCCATGTTGATGCCACAGCCAATCAGACCTGCACACGGTGCCATGCAAGTGACAGTGCTCGATGTGGGGCAGGGACTGGCCGTGCTGGTGACTACCGAAACGCACGCCATGCTTTACGACAGCGGACCGGTCTATTCATCCCGCAACGATAGCGGTAACCGCATTATTGTTCCCTATCTGCGGGCAGCGGGCATACGGCAACTGGACGGCATGCTGATCAGCCATGATGACAATGACCATAGCGGAGGTGCTGCTTCCATTTTCAGGGCGATCCCTGTCGCGCAGCTTTACAGTTCCCTGCCGGACGGTCACCCTCTGATTCTCGCGCACAGGGAAGCGAACACTCGCCAGCAGACGAATCCACCGGTACATCAGCGCTGCCATGCGGGGCAATCCTGGCAGTGGGATGGCGTACGCTTCGAGATGCTGCATCCTGCAGAAGCAGACCACGAAATGGCGCGAAAAAGCGACAACGACAAAAGCTGCGTCCTGCGCGTTACCAGCCGCTACGGCCGACTGTTGATTGCGGGAGATATCGAGCGCGATGCCGAGAATGCCCTGCTTGATTCGGAATATGCACTCAAGTCAGATGTGCTGATCGCGCCGCATCATGGCAGCAAGACTTCATCCAGCCCCGCTTTCGTCGAAGCGGTGAATCCTGCTGCCGTCATTTTTACCAGCGGATATCTCAACAAGTTCCGGCACCCGCATCCCAGGGTGGTGGAACGTTTTGAGGCTGCTGGCAGCAAGGCTTATCGATCCGATCAGGATGGTGCTGTCCTGATTGATTTTGGCCCGGAATCCGGTGTCAGGTTGACGCCATGGCGCGAGCAAAACAGGCGTTACTGGCATCAGGATTTTCGCCGTGTTTCCGCGAGCAATCCGGCAGCGAGCTTGCTGAAAACGGCTTCACACGCTAAAGTAGCGACACTTTAAAGAACATTCAGGAGCTTCACGTGTGGGAGATTATTCAGGCAGCAGGTTGGCCGATCTGGCCGCTGATTTTTGCCTCGGTTGTAGCTGTTGCCATTATTGTTGAACGATGCTGGGCTTTGCGCGCACCGGCCGTTGCGCCAAAAACCTTGTTGCCGGAAGTGAGCCGAATGGTGGCTCAGGGCGGTATCACCCGCGAGACCTGCAACAAGCTGGCGCAACACTCTTTGCTGGGCGAGATATTCGCCGCTGCGCTGCTGAACTCGAACAATTCTCGTGAAGTGATCAAGGAATCGGTGGAGGAATCCGGCCGCGTCGTCATTCACAAACTTGAGCGTTATCTCAATACCTTGGGTACCATCGCTACCGTTGCGCCATTGTTGGGGCTTCTGGGTACCGTGATCGGCATGGTCGAGCTGTTCGGCGCGTTTACCTCGACCGGACACGACGTCGCCCAGTTCGCCCGTGGTATTTCCGTTGCGCTCTACAACACCGCCGGTGGTATCGTCGTCGCGGTGCCGGCCATGATTTTCTATCGCTATTTCCGCGGCAAGGTCGACAGCTTTATTGTGGATATGGAGCAAGAGGCAATCAAGCTGGTGGAAATCATTCACGGCGAACGCCAGAGCTGAAGGCCTGAAAGTTAAATCATGAATTTTCAGCGTGGTAAAAAAACGGAAGAGTTGGAAATCAATTTCATTCCGTTGATTGATGTCCTTCTGGTCATCATCATTTTTCTGATCGTCAGCGCAACTTTCTCCCGCGTCAATGAACTGCAGATCAATCTGCCGACCTCGGAAACCGCTGCGCCGCAGGAAGACAAACCGCTGGTCATTAGTGTCGGCGTATACGCCAATGGCCGCTATGTGGTCAACGGTCAGGATGTGACGGACAGAACGACCGACGGTATCAGCCTGGCGCTGAAAAAGGCAGTGGGTGACGGCAAGGAGCCTACCATCGTCATTGAGGCTGACGCCGATGCTACGCATCAGGCCGTGATCCGGGTGCTCGACGCTTCGCGCAAATCGGGTTATACCAACATCACCTTCCCGGCTCAGGAATACAGCGGCTCCTGATTCCGGACCAGAGGAATATCGACACCCTTCATGTCGAAATCTAAAACTGCCAAGGCAGTCCAAGGCGCATTGCCTGCAGCAGAAGCCAGCGCAAAAACCTTGTATCTGCGATTACTCAGGTATGCGAGGCGTCACTGGATTGTATTCGGTATCAGCATACTCGGCCTGGCGGTACTGGCCGCTACCAACACCGGGTTTCTCGCTACTATCAAAATGGTCACTGACGAAGGTTTCGTCAGTCGCGATTCTTCAACACTCAATCTGCTGCCCTTGTTGCTTTTTGGTCTGCTCGCCGTGCGTGCCTTTGCCGGTTTCGTCGCGACCTTCGCAATGCGCTGGGTCGGCCGCCGGGTGGTGGAGCAATTGCGTCTGGATGCTTTTCGCCGCCTGATGACGCTGCCGGTCAGCTTCTTTGATGCGCAATCTGCGGGCAGCATTACCTCCAGAATTACTTTCGATACCGAACAGATGTCCAAGGCGGCGACCAGTGTTGCGGTCAGTGCCGTACGCGACACGCTGACCATTATCGGTATGGTCGGCTACATGGTGTACCTCGATTGGCGCTTGACCATGATTTTTGCGGTTATGGCGCCGCTGATGGCCTGGTATCTGAATAAAATGACGCCGAAACTCCGTTCTTCGGGAAAATTTGTGCAGCAAACCATGGGCGACATGACGCAGGTGGTGGAGGAGGCGGTCAGCGGCCAGCGTATGGTCAAGATTTTCGGCGGCGAGGATTATGAATATCAGCGTTTCGCCGATGCGGCCGGCAAGAATCGCCGCATGCAGATCAGGCTTGGCCGCATTTCCGGCATCAACAGCATGGTGATCGAAATCCTGGCTGCATTGGCTTTGGGATTGGTGGTTTATTATGCTGTCGGCCGCTTTTCCGCCGGCGAGTTTGCTGCTTTCATCGGTGCGCTTTTGATGTTGATCGCCCCGATCAAGAGCCTGACGGCGTTGAATGAAGATCTGCAGGTCGGCCTTGCTGCCTCGCACAGCGTATTCTCCCTGCTCGATACGGTAGCCGAAACCGATGAAGGTGACCGGGCGGTTGGCCGCGTTCGCGGCGAGATCGAGCTGCGCGGCGTGACCTTGCGATACGAGAACGCCAAGCGGGCGGCGCTCAGCAATATCAATCTGCTTATTCAGCCGGGGGAGAAAGTGGCGCTGGTCGGGCGTTCGGGCGGCGGCAAGACCTCGCTGGTGAATCTGTTGCCGCGTTTTTACGAGTTGCAGCAGGGTCTGGTGTTGATTGACGGTCTCGATATACGGGCGATGACGTTGAAAAGTCTGCGTCAGCAGTTTGCGCTGGTCAGTCAGGATGTCATCCTCTTCAATGATACCGTGTTCAACAATATTGCTTACGGCGCGCTCAGGGAGGTGGATGAAGCGCAGGTGATCGCCGCCGCCAAAGCTGCGCATGCCTGGGATTTCATTCAGCAGTTGCCGGGTGGCTTGCATAGCGAGATCGGAGACCGCGGTGTACGCCTCTCCGGCGGACAGCG
>JBEDHT010000172.1:0-7953 GCA_041174025.1 Pseudomonadota bacterium | reverse complement strand
CTCTGCGATGCCGGAGCCGACCTCCACCAGCTTGCGCATGATCGCGCGTTCGCGCACGATTTCAGCGTAGCGCCGGATATTGGCGGCAGTAGGCGTATTTTGTGCAAGGGCGCCGAGATAGGCCAAGCCGCCGACTGCAGACAATTCGGCAGCGTTATCAAGCGATTCGGCCACGGTGACGATATCGGCCGGCCGGTTATGTTCGATCAGCCGGGCGATATGTTCATAGATCAGACGGTGGTCATGCCGGTAAAAGTCACTCGCGGCAAGCAGGTCGGCAATTTTGTCGAGCGCGTCGTTTTCAAGCAGCAAACCGCCCAGAACCGATTGCTCGGCCTCAACGGAGTGCGGGGGAAGTTTTATCGATTCAAGTGCATCATCAGCCATAAGCACGAATTATATAGCACCCGGAGCGGCGTCGATGCGGCCAAATAAAAAAGGCTGCCGAAGCAGCCTTTTTACCGTATCGCCATGAGGCGCACGGGTTAGTTCAGAGCTCGCGTTTAAGCGGATTCACCCAGAACCGACACGGTGATTTCAACCACCACATCATGGTGCAGCGCAATGGTCACGGTGTGGTCACCGATCATCTTGAGCGGACCTTCCGGCATGCGCACTTCCGACTTCGCAACTTCAAAGCCTTGTGCGGTCAGCGCTTCGGCGATGTCGCTGTTGGTGACAGAGCCGAACAGGCGGCCATCCACACCAGCCTTTTGCGAAATCTGCAGCATGTAACCGGCCAGCTTTTCGCCACGAGCTTTTGCTGCATCCAGCAGAGCAGCCTGCTGTTTTTCCAGCTCGACGCGGCGTGCTTCGAATTCGGCCTTGTTGGCTTCGGTTGCGCGCTTGGCTTTGCCTTGCGGAATCAGGAAGTTACGGCCATAACCGTCCTTGACTTTAACGATGTCACCCAGGTTGCCGAGGTTGACGACTTTTTCCAATAAAATAACTTGCATTATCGTCTCCTCTTAGTGTTTGTCGGTGTATGGAAGCAAGGCGAGGAAGCGTGCGCGCTTGACTGCAGTGGTCAGCTGGCGCTGGTAGCGTGCCTTGGTGCCGGTAATGCGTGCGGGGATGATCTTGCCGTTTTCAGTGATGAAATCCTTCAGCAGATCCACATCCTTGTAATCGACTTCCTTGATGCCCTCTGCCGAGAAGCGGCAGTAGCGGCGGCGTTTGAACATATCACGTGCCATGTCAGTAATCCTTCAAATTATCTCTATTGCATTTAAATGTAATACCAGTTGTGTGCTTTTCAGGCTTCGTTTTGCAATGAATCCGGCCAGCTTGACCTGATTTCCGGTGCGGACGGCTTTGGCTTTATCGGCAATGACGCCGATCGCAACCACAGTCATTTCACATTCGACCCGGCGCGCCATTTCAGCTTCGATCTGTTCTGAAACATGGCGCACTACAAAACTCAACAACGGCAATCCTGCTGGTGTGAAGCGAAGCGGCTCAAGCTGAACGACTTCACCACTCAGTACCAGCTTGTTCAATTAGGCTGAGGCTTCCTCTGCCGGTGCAGCTTCTTTCGCTGCATCCTTGCTCAGCACCGATTTCGACTTCTCTTCCTTCATCATCGGGGAAGGCTCGGTGACAGCAGCCTTGGTCGCGATGGTCAGGTGGCGAAGAACAGCGTCGTTGAACTTGAATGCCAGTTCAAGCTCATCCAGCACAGCCTGATTACATTCGATGTTCATCAGCACGTAATGTGCCTTGTGGATTTTCTGGATCGGGTAAGCCAGTTGGCGACGGCCCCAGTCTTCGAGACGGTGCATGGCGCCGCCGTTGGATGTGACCAGTGTGCGATAACGTTCGATCATCGCAGGCACTTGCTCGCTCTGGTCCGGGTGGACGATAAAGACCACTTCATAATGCCGCATACATTCTCCTTTTGGATTAGCAGGCTCTCATTGATGCGTAAATGATGAGCCAAGGTTGAAAAGTCCGCGATTATAAGCGATTCCCGCAGGAAAGGCTAGTTAAATCAAGACCCTTGAATTGTGTTCAGCCGGGATCAAAAAACGGCTACTGCCGTAACAACTGCACGGTTAAAAAACCCAGTGCAGTCATCAGCAGCGAGCCGAACAGATGGCCGATGATATGCACGGAGGCCCATCCATACTCGGCACGCGCCAGCAAATCCACAGACTCGGCGGAAAAAGTCGAGAAAGTGGTCAAACCGCCGAGGAAGCCGGTAGTGATCAGCAATCGCATCTCCGGCGAAATGCCGTACCCCGACGAAAACACCGCCATGGCAATGCCGATCAGATATCCACCAATCAGGTTGACGGCCAGCGTTCCCATTGGCACGGCCGGATGAAGCGAATTCAACAGAAGCCCCAGCCCCCATCTCGACCAAGCTCCAAGCGCTGCTCCTGCACCTACGGCCAGAAAGCTTCCCATCCCCATTTCATCTCTCCTGAACAAAGCTGCCTTGCTTGATTCGCCGGTAACACCTCAGTATGATGAGGCGCAATACAAACAGGTGTGGCTGACAGCACGGCTCACCCTGACCATCAACCCGCAATCCGGCTTGCAAACAACAAGAATAATCTTTTACCCAGGTATTTTATCAGTGCGCACCCTATTCGTAACTTCCGAAGCTTATCCACTCATCAAAACCGGCGGTCTCGCAGATGTCAGCGGCTCACTGCCTGCAGCACTCAGGGCACTTGGAGCGGACATACGCATTCTGATCCCGGGCTATGCGGCCGTCCTGGAAAAACTCAAGAACATCGAACACCTCGCCCATATCCAGCACCTGCCGCTGATTGGCTCGGTCAACCTGCTGATGGGCACCATGCCCGATACGCACGTACCGGTCATGGTCATCGACTGTCCCAGTCTGTATCAGCGGGCGGGCGGCCCCTATGCCGATGCCAGCGGCCGGGAGTGGGAAGACAACGCATTGAGATTCGGCATCCTCTCACGCGTTGCGGCGCTGCTGAGCTGCAACGACAGCCCTGTCGCTGACTGGCGCCCGGACATCGTGCATTGCAATGACTGGCAAAGCGGATTGGCACCAGCCTACATGCACTACATGCCGGAGAGCCATGCCAGATCGGTCATCAGTCTGCATAACCTCGCCTTTCAGGGCTGCTTTCCGGCCAGTTGGGTCGAGCGCCTGTGGCTACCGGCCGAAAGCTATCAGATGCACGGCGTTGAATACCATCACCAACTCTCGTTCCTGAAAGCCGGCATTTATTATGCCGATGCCATCACGACCGTCAGCCCGACCTATGCCAGGGAAATACAGACCAGTGAATTCGGTTTCGGCATGGAGGGCCTGCTGGCGAGTCGCGGCCATGAAATCCAGGGCATCCTGAACGGCATTGAAACCAATGAATGGAACCCGGCCACCGATCCCTGCCTGGCAGCAAACTATGACATCAATGACCTTTCCGGCAAGCAGCGCGTAAAGGCCGCCCTGCAACTCCAGCTTGGGCTTGCAGTAGATGCGCAAGCACCACTGCTGGGCGTGGTCAGCCGCCTGACGCATCAAAAGGGCCTGGACATGTTTCTGTCGGTAGCCGAGAGCGTGCTCAAGGACGGTTGCCAGATTGCCCTGCTCGGCGGCGGCGAAACCCATCTTGAACAAGGATTCCAGAGTCTGGCACATCGCTATCCGCAACAGGTCAGCGTCACCATCGGCTATAACGAGCCGCTTTCGCACCAGATCATGGCGGGTGCCGACATTTTCATCATGCCTTCACGCTTCGAACCTTGCGGACTGAATCAGATGTACGGCCTGCGCTACGGCACGCCGCCGGTTGTCACGCACACTGGCGGGTTGGCCGATTCGGTACGTGACACCAATCATGAAAATCTTGAAATCAATGAAGCCACCGGCTTCGTCATGCCTTATGCCGATGCGGTTCAACTCTTGCTCTGTATTGAGCGTTCCATCGGTTATTACCGCAACGCGACGTTATGGGAGCAAATTCAGCGCAACGGCATGCGGCAGGACCTGGGCTGGAGCCATAGCGCAAAATCCTACATACAGTTATATGAATCACTGCTTAACCGGCCACATCGTTGATTTGAGTTCAGCAAACAGGCGGCCGAGCGCCGCGCATGAAAAAAGCCTGAAGAATCTTCAGGCTTTTTCTTTTTACTGTCATAAAGCTTGCGTAAATTGGCACACGCGTAAAGTTTTGGCACGCTTAATGCTTATGTATCAGCGAGCTTTCTCCAAAGCTTTACTTCTCCTCCCTGGGGGTGCGCTAGCCGCACCCATTTTTTTGTCCGCTATCTGTGAAAGCGACAGCTAGTCAATCTTGATGAAATGCTGACGGTAGTATTTAAGCTCTTCAATTGATTCATAAATATCTGCCAGCGCCTCATGCTTGCTGGCTTTCTTGAAGCCGGCATAAATCGCCGGTTTCCAGCGCCGCGCCAATTCCTTGAACACGCTCACATCGAGATTCCTGTAGTGGAAATATGCTTCAAGATCGGGCATGTAACGCGCCATGAAACGCCGGTCCTGACAAATGGAGTTGCCGCACATGGGCGATTTGCCTGCCGGCACGTAATCCTTGAGAAAGGTCATCATCTGCGCACTTGCATTCGCTTCGTCCAGCGTCGATGCCTTGACCTTGTCGATCAGCCCTGAACGGCCATGGGTTCCCTTGTTCCATGCATCCATGCCATCCAGCACTGCATCGGATTGGTGCACGACCAGCACCGGTGACTCAGCCAGCACATTCAGTTCAGCATCGGTGACGACTGCAGCCAGTTCAAGAATACGGTCGTTTTCAGGCGATAACCCGCTCATTTCCATATCCAGCCAGATCAGGTTGTCGTTGTTCAGTGCCATCATGATTTCCATTAAAATTGTACCATCAGCCTTGATTGGTGAACCTTCCACCCGGCCAAGCTTCTATAATGGCATTAGTTTAACTGAAATCCCTTTATCCATGGCCTCTACACTCACTATCGCTTTTGTTGCATTACTGATTATTACCACGATCACCCGTATCTGGCTGGGCCGTCGTCATGTTGGACACATTCAGGCCAATCGCAATCAGGTACCTGCCGCATTTGCCGACAGCATCAGCTTGGATGCCCACCAGAAGGCCGCTGACTATTCCTCCGCCAAGACCAGGCTGATGATTACGGAAAGTACGGCACAGGCGGTCTTGTTGGCCGTGCTGACCATAGGCGGCGGCCTGTTGTGGATAGACGAAGCCTGGCGCGGCGTTATGCCAGAGCATGACATCATCCGTGGCGCACTGGTCATTCTCAGCGCCTTTCTGGTCAGCTCGGTGGTTGAACTGCCGTTTGATTATTACAAATCTTTCGTGGTGGATCAGAAATTCGGCTTCAACAAGATGACACCCGCCATGTTCTTCAGCGATCTGCTCAAACACAGCCTGGTCGGCCTCGTGCTCGGCGCCCCGATTCTTTTCGCGGCGCTCTGGTTGATGCAGGGTGCCGGTGATTACTGGTGGCTTTATCTGTGGGTGGTGTGGAGCGTATTCAACCTTCTGATGCTGGCCATCTACCCGACCTTTATCGCTCCGTTATTCAACAAGTTCACGCCACTGGCTGATGAATCACTGAAGCAACGTATCGAAACCCTGCTGACCAAATGCGGTTTCAAATCGCAAGGCCTGTTCGTCATGGACGGCTCGGCGCGCAGCAGTCATGGCAATGCCTACTTCACGGGTTTCGGTTCCAGCAAGCGCGTGGTGTTTTTCGATACCCTGCTCGACCGTCTCGATGCCAACGAAATTGAGGCCGTACTGGCGCACGAACTGGGTCATTTCAAGCACCACCATGTCATCAAGCGCATCGCACTGATGTTCATCGTCAGCTTCGCCGGTCTCGCCCTGCTCGGCTGGCTGAAACAGCAGGAATGGTTTTATGCAGGGTTGGGTGTCAGCCAGCCGAGTGATTACATGGCGCTGCTGCTGTTCCTGCTCGTGAGCCCGGTTTTTCTGTTCCTGTTGCGCCCGCTTATGGCAAGCTATTCGCGCAAGAACGAATTCGAGGCGGACGAATATGCCGCCAACCACGCCGAAGCGAAGTATCTGGTCGATGCATTAGTCAAGCTTTATCGCGACAACGCCTCCACCTTGACGCCAGATCCGCTGCACTCGGCATTTTATGATTCGCATCCGCCGGCCAGTATCCGGATATCGAGGCTGGCGAAATTTACGGGGTAAACCTATGTGCACATATGCCACCAGAGGTCTTGTCATTGCCGCCGGTATGATTGCCTTTTCACTGCCGGCAAGTGCAGAACCGTTTGCCAAGGGCGATGCGTCCATCGGCAAAAGCATGGTTGAAAAGCAATGTATTGCCTGCCATGCAGAGCGTTTCGGCGGCGACGGTTCTGCCATTTACACCCGCGAGAACCGCATGGTCAAAACCTCCAAGGGCCTGCTGGCTCAGATTCGCAACTGCAACACCATGCTCGATCTGAAGTGGTTCGAGGATGAAGAGCTGCATGTGGCGAATTATCTCAACAAGACCTACTACAAGTTTGACCAGTAATTGAGCCAAACGCAGCAAGGTACCGTCACCGCCGCTTACGGTAAACGCTACGGCGTCGAACTGGAGGATGGCCGCCAGATCAGTTGCGTGACGCGCGGCAAGAAAACCGATCTGGCCTGTGGCGACATCGTCGAAGTCAAGCTGACCGACGCGCATGAAGGCGTGGTTGAGCGCTTCAAACCGCGCAGCAGCCTGCTGTATCGCAGCAACGCCTATAAAACCAAACTGCTTGCCGCAAATGTCAGCCAGGTCGTCATCGTGCTCGCCACGCAACCCAGTTTTTATGAAGCCCTGCTCAACCGCTGCCTGATTGCCGCAGAAGCCGCAGGCATTCAGGCGCTGATCGTCCTCAACAAATGCGATCTGGCAGAAAACGAGGAGGCAAAACGCTCACTTGAGCGTTACCAGGCGCTTGGCTACCGGGTTCAACCGCTTTCTGCCAAACAGGATATCGCGCCGCTCAGTCAGTGGCTGCAAGGCCACACCAGCGTGCTGGTCGGGCAATCGGGCATGGGGAAATCGACGATCGTCAATGCGCTACTGCCGGATATCAAGGTGCGCACACAGGAGGTATCTACGGTGCTGGACAGCGGCAAGCATACGACCACCGCCGCACACCTCTATCATCTCGATAACGGCAGTCATTTGATCGATTCACCCGGATTGCAGGAATTCGGCCTGCATCATCTGGACATGGATCAACTGGAAAAGGCTTTTATCGAGTTCAGACCTTATCTGGGCAAATGCCGCTTCAACAATTGCCGCCACCTGAAAGAGCCGGATTGCGCTGTCATTCAGGCAATGGAAGCGGGTCATATCCAACCGCAGAGACTGCGCTACTATCAGGAACTACTGGCAGAAATTACCGCATGAATACCGCACTGATCTCACATCCCGACACACTCCTGCATATCATGGACGGCTCCCATCCGGAATCGCCGGCGCGCATCAGTGCCATCAAGAACCAGATCAAGGCAGCCGGGATCGATCGGCATTTCAGCCATTTTGAATCACCGCAGGCAAGCGACGCGCAGCTTGCCCGGGTGCATGACACAAGCTACATCAAGGAAATCCGCAGGTTATCGCCAAAGGCGGGCCTGGTCAGACTGGATCCGGATACCGCCATGGGGCCGATGTCCCTGTCTGCCGTGCTGCACGCAAGCGGCGCCAATATTCTGGCAACCGACCTCGTCATCAGCGGCAAGGTCAAGAATGCTTTCTGCTGCGTCCGCCCGCCGGGCCATCACGCACACAAAAACCGTGCAGCCGGTTTTTGCATCTTCAACCATGTCGCTGTCGGCGCGGCGCATGCATTACAGCAACACAAACTTGAACGCGTGGCGATCATCGACTTCGATGTACATCATGGCGATGGTACCGAGGACATTTTCAAGGACGACCCGCGCGTGATGTTGTGTTCAACATTTCAGCATCCGTTCTACCCCGGCA
>JBEDHT010000171.1:0-7855 GCA_041174025.1 Pseudomonadota bacterium | reverse complement strand
CTTCTGAGCCCGCCGCACTGGCTCGAAAACCGGCGATCTGAGTCCGGCTGGAACATATTTCCCTGCCGTCAGGCGATATATTGCTGCAGCTGTTCTCTGGTCAGCAGAAATACGAACTCGTCACCCGATTCCACTTCCAGCCAGGTGAACGGCACTTTTGGATAGGCCTCCATCAGTGTATCGCGGTTGTGGCCGATCTCGACGATGAGCAAACCGTTTTCGTTCAGATGGCTTGCCGCCTCGCGCAACAGCGTATGCGTGTGATCCAGGCCGGCCTCGCCGCTACCCAGCGCCAGTTGCGGTTCATTGCGGTATTCGTGCGGCAGCTGCGCCATCGAAGGTGCATCGACGTAGGGCGGGTTGCTGATGATCAAGTCGTAGCGCTTGCCTGCGAGCGCCGAGAACATGTCCGATTCCACCGCCGTGATGCGATCCTGCAGCCCGTAATTCGAGATATTGATGTTGCAGACGGCGATGGCGTCCGGCGAAATGTCCACCACATCGATACTGGCATCGGGAAACGCATGTGCCAGCAATACGCCGAGACAACCGCTGCCGGTACAGATATCGGCGGCGCTTTCGATCATTTCCGGATATTCCACCCAGGGGCTGAGACCGTTCTCCAGCAACTCGGCAATGAAAGAGCGGGGCACGATGACGCGCTCGTCGACATAGAACTTGAAGCCCTTGAGCCAGGCTTCGCGCAACAGGTAAGCAGTCGGTATGTGTTCCGTGACGCGGCGTTCGATCAGATGGGCGAGATGCTTGCGCTCCGCCTCGGTGATACGCGCATCAAGAAAATTCTCCAGCGTATCCAGCGGCAGATGCAGACTGCCCATCACCAGCCAGACCGCTTCGTCATAGGCATTATCGGTGCCGTGGCCGAAGAAAATATCGGATGCCTCGAATCGGCTGACGCAATAGCGCAACCAGTCGCGGATGGTAAAGAGTTCTTGCCAGTTTTGATTGAGATTCATGATGATAGGCCGCTGATAAACGCTGATGAACGCAGATTAAAAACCAAGAACGAAGCGTTTGATTTCAATCCTTGGTTTGCCGAAATTAATCAGAAGACAGACATTCAAGCCGGTTGCTTTAAGGTTGTTCATGCACTGCGCGCCATGGCTTTCTTCAATAAATTTTTGCGCTTTTAATTCGATGATGATGTTCTGATCGACCAGAATGTCGCAGAAATATTGACCAACGGTGCGACCGTCATAGACGACATTAACCGCCTTTTGCTGTTCGACTTTGAGATCGGCTTTTTCAAGCTCGATGGCCAGTGTGTTCTCGTACACCTTTTCGAGAAATCCGGCACCCAGTCTGTTGGCGACTGTATAAGCGCAACCGATGATTTTTTCGGTGATGGCATTGAGCTGCAATCGGCGTTCATCCGTGTTCATCTGCGGCCAAGCAGGAGTTTTTCCAGCGTGCGTTTGTAAGTTTCTTTCAGCGGTTCGATATCGGCTACCGCCACGCATTCGTTGAGCTTGTGGATGGTGGCGTTGAGCGGGCCGAATTCGATCACCTGTTTGCAGATGTCAGCGATGAAACGGCCATCGGAAGTGCCGCCGGTAGTCGAGAGTTCCGGCGTGACGCCATAGGATTCTTCAATGGCCTGCGAGATCGCTTCGACCAGATCGCCGCGCGGGGTGATGTAGGGCGGCGAGTATTCCCATTCGAGCTCGTAATCGAGCGCGTGACGGTCGAGAATGGCATGCACGCGCGATTTAAGGTTTTGTTCCGTGCTGCCTTGGCCGTTCAGTTCCGGGCAGAAGCGGAAGTTGAACAGAATCTCGACTTCGCCGGGCACCACATTGGTGGCGCCGGTTCCGCCGTTCATGTTGGAAATCTGCCAGGAAGTCGGCGGAAAATATTCGTTGCCCTTGTCCCAGACGGTTTCCACCATATCCTTGATCGCCGGGGCCACCATGTGGATCGGGTTCTTCACCAGGTGCGGGTAGGCGATATGGCCTTGCACGCCCTTGACGGTCAATTTACCGGAAAGCGAGCCGCGCCGGCCGTTCTTGATCATGTCGCCGACGACCTTGTTCGAGGTCGGTTCGCCGACGATACAGTAATCGAAATGTTCGTTGCGTGCCTTGAGCGCTTCTACCACCTTGACCGTGCCGTTGATGGCGATGCCTTCTTCGTCCGAGGTAATCAGCAGGCCGATGGAACCGGCATGATCCGGATGATCGGCGATGAAATCCTCGATGGCAGTGATGAAGGCGGCACAGGAGGTTTTCATGTCGGCTGCGCCTCGTCCGTAAAGCATGCCGTCCTTGATGGTAGGCTCGAACGGTGGCGTGTGCCATTTGTCGACGGGGCCGGTCGGCACCACGTCGGTGTGGCCGGCAAACACCAGCAACGGCCCGCTGTTGCCCCGGCGCGCATAAAAATTATCGACATTGCCGAAGCGCATGCGCTCGATGCTGAACCCGAGCGGTTGCAGCCGTTTGATCATCACTTCCTGACAACCGGCATCTTCCGGCGTCAGTGACTGACGGGCGATCAGATCCTTGGCGAGTTCCAGTGTCTTTGACATTCAGAGCAGCTTTCCATAAGTGGTTTCATCAAAGCCTAGGCAAAACACCCGGCCGTCCCTGACCAGCACCGGCCGTTTGATGACCGAGCTTTTATCCATCATGAGCCGGATCGCGGTTGCGTCGTCGGCGACCGCAGCTTTGCTTGCTTCATCGAGATTGCGCCAGGTCATGCCCGCACGGTTAACCAGCTTTTCCCGGGGAATTTGCGTCAGCCAGTTTTCCAGCGTGGCGGCATCGATGCCCTGTTTCTTGAAGTCGTGAAATTCGTAAGCCACGCCATGACTTTCCAGCCAGATTCTGGCTTTTTTGACCGTGCTGCAATTGGGGATGCCGTAAAGTTTCAAGGCGTGTCTCCGAATTTAAAAAATATGAAAAACTCCTGAATTTAAGCCAGGCGAGCGCAGATAAGACGCGAAGGTCAGCGAGCAGCGACGAGACAGTACATACAGTACGGCGAGGAGTCGCGCAGCGCAACCGACAACGTATTATCAAGCGCAGCCGGCTTAAATGCCACGCAACAGTTCGTTAATACCCACCTTGCCCAGCGTCTTGGCGTCGACTTTCTTGACGATGACGGCGCAGTAGAGGCTGTAGCTGCCATCCTTGGAGGGCAGGTTGCCGCTGACGACGACGGAGCCGGCCGGTACGCGGCCATAGAAGACTTCGCCGGTTTCGCGGTCGTAAATTTTGGTCGATTGGCCGATGTAGACGCCCATGGAGATGACGCAGTTGTCTTCGACGACGACGCCTTCAACCACTTCGGAACGCGCACCGATAAAGCAGTTGTCGCCGATGATGGTGGGGCCGGCCTGCACCGGTTCCAGTACGCCGCCGATGCCGACGCCGCCGGACAGGTGCACGTTCTTGCCGATCTGGGCACAGGAGCCGACGGTAGCCCAGGTGTCGACCATGGTGCCTTCATCGACATAGGCGCCGATATTGACGTAGGAAGGCATCAGCACCGCGTTTTTACCGATGAAGGAGCCGCGGCGGACGATGGCGTTCGGCACTACGCGGAAACCGCCGGCCTTGAAGTCGGCTTCGGTGTAGTTGGCGAACTTGGGCGGTACCTTGTCGAAATACTTGGTCACGCCATCATCCATCAGCACGTTGTCTTCCAGGCGGAACGACAGCAGCACGGCCTTTTTGATCCATTGGTGCGTTTCCCACTCCTGGCTGTCGCCCTTGCGTGTAGCGACGCGCAGGCTGCCATTGTTCAGCTGTTCGAGTACGCTGAATACGGCTTCCTTGACTTGTGGCTCGACATTGGCGGGGGTGATGCTGGCGCGGTTTTCGAATGCGGTTTCGATGATGGTTTGCAAATCGCTCATGGTGCTTTCCCGGATAATTACAATAAAACCGCTATTTTACCCGTAAACTCGTTCTGCCCGAAACCGCAGCCTGAGGCAGGACCGGCCCGCAGGCCGGCATCGCTTCATCCTGATGCGCGCCGGCGCGGACGTGACTTATTTTTGTGTGGCCTGATAGAGCGGCATCACCGAGGGAATCATGGTTTTCAGGTCGGCGATACGGTTTTCGCTGGCGGGGTGGGTGCTGAGAAACTCCGGCGGTGTGCTGCCGCCTTGCTGCCCCATTTTCTGCCATAGCGTGACAGCGGCGTTGGGGTTGTAACCGGCGCGTGCGGCCAGTTCCAGCCCCATGCGGTCTGCTTCGCGCTCTTGCTCGCGGCTGTTGGGCAGTGCGAAGAATAATGTCGAACCCAAGGCAGCAGCTTGGACGCCGACGGTAGCGGCATTCTGGTTTTTCGAGGCGCCTGCCAGTACCGCGAGACCGACCAGGCCGGCCTGCTGGGCGTAAGCGATCGACATGCGTTCGCGGCCATGTTCGCGCAGGGCATGGGCAATTTCGTGGCCGATGACAGCAGCGAGTTCGTCGTCAGTGGCTTTCAGTTTGTCGATCAGTCCGCTGAATACCATGATCTTGCCGCCGGGCATGCAGTAGGCATTGACCTGGTCGTTCTGCTCGACATTCACTTCCCATTTCCACTGCAATGCGTCCTGACGGAAATGGCCGGTTTGCTGTATCAGTTTCTGCGAAATGTTGCGCACTCGCGTGACTTGTGCGGCATTGGTGTTCAGCGTTTTTTTCTCGCTGGCTTCCTTCAGTGTGGCGAGGTAGCTTTCGGTCGACATGGCGACGACCTGCTGCTCGGAGAGCATCATGAACTGCTTGCGCTCGACGCCGGAAACGCTGGGGTTGGTCGTGGTGGCGCAGCCGGATAGCAGGGTGGCGGCGAGAATGAAACCGGTGAGGCTGGATTTTTTCATGATTGGCATCCTTGAGATCGTGCATTGTTTGTCAGGAATTATAACGATACGACCACCAATTGTGCGTTCGATTCCGCCGGCGATATGATAATCTCGTTGATCAAACCGTATTTTCAAGTGTGCATGATGAGCTTGCGTTTCCGACTGAATCTGCTGATTACCATTGTGATGCTGATCTTCATGGCGGCGGTGGCCTACGTGATGATCAAGGGATTACGCACATCGACGCAGGAAGGGGTCGAGGCGGCGACCCGTGTGACCGTGCAGTTGCTCGATACCGTCATTATCAGTTCGGAACAGAACCCCGCCTGGGGTTACACCCATGTCGTCATGCAACGATTCCTTGAGCATTTGAAGCATGTTCGAGGCACGCGCATTTCGCTTTATGACATGCAGGGCAACCTGCTTTACCGGTCTCCGCCTTCTGCTTACCGTGCCACCATCAACCCGCCGCAGTGGTTTATTGATGTGCTTGATCCGAAAGAGGTGTCGGTGGAGCGTGACTTTCATTTCGGCAGACTGGTGGTCGACCCCGCCCCGATTGGCGCTATCCGAGAAGCCTGGGTCAATATGCTCGATCTTTTCTGGGTCGGCATCGTGTTCTTCATTCTGCTCAACTTGATGGTCTACTGGATGCTGGGGCGCTGGTTGAAGCCGTTGCAACCGATGCTGCAAGCCATGAACAGAATGGAACAGGGCGATCTCGGCACCAGGTTGCCGGATTTCGAGTTGCCTGAATTCGCCAGAATCGCGCAGAACTTCAACCGTATGGGGGAATCGCTGCAGAACAGTACTGAAGAAAACCGCCGTCTGGCGCTGATCGTCAAGCAGACGGCAGATGCCATCATGATCCATGATCTGAACGGCAATATTTCGTTCTGGAACCCTGCCGCGCAACGCATGTTCGGTTACGGGCCGGAAGACATCATCGGCAAATCGGTTGCGTTGTTGACACCGGTCGAGCAGAAGGCTGATCTTGAAGAAAACCTGCGCGAGATTACCGCCGGGCGCATGATCGACAATCATGAATCGCAGCGCCGCACACGCGATGGCCGTATCATCGATGTCTCGATTTCTGCCGCGCCGCTGGTGGATCCGGTGAGCGGTGAAGTGATCGGCGACATCTGCAGCATGCGCGACATTACCGAGCGCAAACAGGCCGAGGAAGCGGAAAAACAGCTGGAGGAGAACCGCCAGCTGACTCACCTGATCCAGCGTCATATCGAGGATGAGCGCCGCAGCCTGGCGCGTGAACTGCATGATGAATTGGGCCAGTACGTCACTGCGATCAAAACCTTTGCCGTGGGGATCGCTAACAAGGCCGAGCAGAAAATGCCGGATGTCGCCTCCAACGCGCAGACCATCGTCTCAGCCGCCAATCATATCTACGACGGCATGCACAACATCATCCGTCAGTTGCGCCCGGGATCGCTCGACAACCTCGGTCTGGAGGCGACCTTGCGCGACATGGTGGACAACTACCAGAAACATCATCCCGAGCTCAAAATGAACTTGAGCATCCGTGGCGACGTCAATAGTTTCGGCGAGTCGGTCAATATCAACGTGTACCGCGTGATTCAGGAGTCGGTCAATAATGCGCTGAAGCACGCCAATGCCGGCTGGATCGACATCCGGCTGGAAGTGACAGAAACGGGAGAGTTGCAATTGGCAATAAAAGATAACGGCAAGGGCATGGATTTCTGCAAGGTGGATCAAAGCCGCCATTTCGGCCTGCTCGGCATGCGCGAACGTGCGCAGGCATTGCACGGTACGTTCAGTATCGACTCGGCGCCTGATGACGGCACCACCATCCGTATCAATATTCCGAAAGGCGGCAAGGCATGAGCCAGGTCAATGTGTTGCTGGTGGATGATCACGCCGTCGTACGCATGGGTTTCAGGATGCTGCTCGAATCGGCTTCCGATATCAAAGTGGTGGGTGAGGCGGAGAGCGGCGAACAGGCCGTCAAGCTTTACATGGAACTACACCCCGATGTGGTAGTGATGGATATCACCATGCCCGGTATCGGCGGCCTGGAGGCGATCGAGCGCATCATGGCGAAGGAAAGTCATGCGCGCATTCTGGTGCTCAGCGCCCATGAGGATTCGGTGCATCCCAAGCGTGTGCTGAATGCCGGCGCCATGGGCTATCTGACCAAGCGCAGTGCGGCCGAGGAGTTGATCAAGGCGATCAGGACGGTTGCCGGTGGCAAACGTTACCTGGAGGCCAGCGTGGCCCAGCAGATGGCCATCCAGCAACTGTCGGGCGAGCAGAACCCGGTCGATGTGCTGTCCGACCGCGAATTCGAGGTTTTCATGGCGCTGGCCAAAGGCAAAACCACCAATGACATTGCCGAAACGCTTTGCCTCTCGCCCAGAACGGTCGGCACCCATCTTTACAACATCAAGCAAAAGCTGAACGCCAACAATTCCGCCGAAATTGCGCTGATAGCGATGCGTTCCGGCCTGATCGATCCTTGAAGCCGGGCTCCGGGTACAGACAAAAAGCCGGTCATCCGACCGGCTTTTTACTTTGCTGCAGTTTATATCTGCAATCATTGGGATTACCTTGGTGATGCTCGAACGCTGATGATGCCGCCCAGCACAATCAGTGCGACCGCCAGCCAACGGTCTGCAGATAGCGTTTCGCCCCAGAGCATGATGCCGAACAGGCTGGCGATCACCACGGTCGTGTAGGCGAGACTGCCCACCACCAGATGGTTGCCGGTGCGATACGCGCGGGTCATGGCGAATTGGGCGATGGTGGCTGATGCGCCGAGGCCCAGCAGCAGCGGCAGGTCTTTCCATGAAACCGGGTTGAAATGATGCACCAGCATCCAGAATCCTGCCCCGACGGTACATACCAGCGTGAAATAGAACACGGTGCGCCAGTCCGGTTCTCCGGCACGTGCCAGCTGGGTAACATGCACGTAGACGATACCGGCCGTCAGTCCGGACAGCAAACCTATCGTGCCTGCCAGCAGCTCATCGGTATCGAGGCTGGGTTTCAGCAGCAGCG
>JBEDHT010000170.1:0-8206 GCA_041174025.1 Pseudomonadota bacterium | reverse complement strand
ACCCTGTTTCCCCTGATTGCAATCAGCGCGCTCGACGACTACAGCAGTTTCGACCAGGCAGTACTGGCGTTGCCCGCTTGTGATTGGGTGATTTTCATCAGCTCCAACGCAGTCCAGCAGGGCATGCCCAGAATCATGCGGGCGCTTGGCGTCCTGCCGCCGCGTCTGCGCTTTGCTGCCATCGGCCCGGCCACTGCCGCCGAGTTGGCTGCTTTCGGCGTGACTGATGTGCTGACTCCGCAACATCGATTCGACAGCGAATCCATGCTGGCATTGCCGCAGATGCAGGATATCCGTGGCAAGAAATGCATGATCGTGCGCGGCACCGGCGGCAGGGAGCTGCTGGCCGAGACGTTGCGGTCGCGCGGCGCCGAGGTCACATTTGCCGAGTGCTATCAACGTGTTAATCCGCAAACGGATGCGGGCGTTTTACTGACACTGTGGCAGAATAGGCATCTGAATGCGCTGGTCGTGACCAGCTCGGAGGCCATGCGCCACTTGCTGCTTCTGGCAGATGGCGCCCACGGCACTGACGGTTGGTTGCGCGATACGGCAATCTGCGTCAATCATGCGCGCATCGCCGAAGAAGCCGGTGACAGCGGCCTGCACATCAGCGTGGCCGATGCCCCGGGCGATGAAGCGATGTTGCAGTGCCTGATCAGAACCTTGAACAACCCGACATGAGCAACGAAAAAACATTGGCAGAAGAAACGGCGAATCCAAGCCCGGAATTGACTGAAACCGCTAACGGCCAGCCCGCTATAACTGAGCCTGCCGAGAGCAGCGGCAGCGATCATGCGCGCAACGCTAACAGGCCATACAGCGGCATCGGCACCAGCGCGCTGATTCTGGCGGTGATTGCACTGATCGCACTTTCCTGGCACTGGCTCAACAGCCGCTATCGCTTCACCCAGCTTGAGCAGACGCTGACCATGCGACTTGAGCAATACAACCTCAATAACCAGCAATCGCTGACCGTATCCAAGCTGGCCGATGAGCGCAGCGTCGAGGCAAGCGCCCGCATCGCCATACTCGAACAAAAACTGGCCGAATCGCGCAATCAGCAGGAAGCGCTGCAAACACTTTATTACGAGCTCGCCAACACCAGGGAAGAGCGCCTGATCGCCGAGGTCGAACAACTGATGACCATTGCCAACCAGCAACTGCAACTGGCCGGCAACATCAAACCGGCATTGCTGGCGCTGCAAACTGCCGACACCCGCCTGCAACAGATCGATACGCCGCAGGTCATCCAGCTGCGCAAGGCCTTGGCGCTGGATATTCAGCGCCTGCAAAAACTGCCTTTTGTTGATGTGGTCGGCATCAGCGTCAAACTCGACAATCTGGCCGATAGCGTCAAGGATCTGCCACTGGTCAGCGACCGTCATCCGCAACCAGAATCACAACAGGCGCCGGACTGGCAGGCAAACTCCTGGCAGAAACTGGCTTATGAAATCTGGCAGGACATCAAAAACATCGTACGCATGGAGCGCATCGACCGGCCGGAACCACCCCTGCTATCACCCGAGCAAAATTACTTTTTGCGCGAAAACATCAAACTGCGTTTGCTGAGCGCACGCATCGCGCTGCTGCAGCATGACGAATCCACCTACCGTGCAGACCTGCGCGCTGCAGAAAAATGGCTGCAGGACCACTTCGACATGCGCGAGAATTCAAGCAGGGTCATGCTCTCCACACTGCGCCAGCTTTCTGCCAGCGATATCATCATCGAAGTTCCCGACATCAACGAAACACTGACGCAAGTGAGCAAGTACAAACTTACGCTGGAGCGCAGTAAGCCGGCAGACAAATCCACCCCGGCCAGGGATCGATAGGACTGGGCATGCGCTGGTTATCGGGTTTTCTGCTGATAGTAATCGTGGCCATCGGTTTGTCGCTGTTCGCCAGCAACAATGAAGGCTATGTGCTGATCGTCAGACCGCCGTACCGCTTCGAGCTCTCCTTCAACCTGCTCATCATCCTCGTGTTCCTCTCGTTCATGCTGCTGCATCTGTTGTTGCGCACACTCAACTACGCCCGCCGTCTGCCTGCCAGCGTCAAGGCCTACAAGGAAGCACAGCGTCAGCGCGACGGGCGCGCTGCGCTGGTGGAGTCCTTGCATGCGCTGACCGACGGCCGCTATCAGCTGGCCGAAAAAAGCGCGGCGAAAGCGCTGGAGCTCGGCGAGGATGCAGGACTCAGCGCGCTGGTTGCGGCACGGGCAGCGCACAAGATGAAACGCAAACCACAGCGTGATTTCTACCTTGCCGAAGCCGAGCGGCTTGCGCCGCAGGCACGTATCGGCAGGCTGCTTTCGCAAGCGGAGCTGTTGCTGGACGACAGGCAATACAGCCAGACTTTGCAGGTATTGCATCATCTGGAAAAACTGGAGCCGAAATACCCGCCCGCCATGCGGCTGGAACTCAAGGCCCAACTGCATCTCGGCAACTGGGAACAAGTGCTGAGCCTGTTGCAGCATCTTGAGAAGCAGGACGCCCTGGAGCTATGGCAGATCAAGCAGTATCGCCAGCAAGCGCAGCAACAGTTGCTCAAGCGTTACAGCAACGACGCAAAAAAATTGCAGGCATTCTGGAAAAGTATGGCACCCGAGCATCAGCTCAGTCCGGCCATTGCCAGAGCAGCGGCAGAAGCATTCTCAGCGAGTGGTGACGAGCATCAGGCCTGCCGCATACTGGAAATGAGCCTGACCAAAAACTGGGACAGTGCGCTGGCCGCGAAGCTGGGAGATTATGCGAGTGACAATCCGATCAAACAGCTGCAACAGGCGGAATACTGGCTGACCGAGCACGAAGGTGATGCCAATCTGTTATTGGCATTGGGGAAAATGTGCATGCGCCAGCAATTGTGGGGCAAAGCGGAAAGTTATCTTGAGGCCAGCATCAGCGTCAAAGCGGATGCAGAAAACCATCTGACACTGGCCAACATGCTGGAAAGCCGCGGCGAGCAATCGTCAGCCGCGCGCCACTATCGTCTCAGCGCGCAGCTGGCGCAGAACGCGCCGGATTAACCGGCAGCTTTCGGCAAGGGATTGGCGTAGGTAAACGAATCCGAAAAGAACTCTTCAGGCGGCAGGCCGTGCGCCTGAAAGGCCAGGTGGGCGATATCCACCATCTGCGGCGCGCCACAGCAATAGACCTGGTAATCGTCCAGCGCCTCGAAATCTTCCATCACCGCCACATGCACCAGGCCGGTACGCCCCTGCCAGTTATCCTCAGGCAAAGGCTCTGACAGCACCGGCGTATATTTAATGTTGGGGTGCGCCTGCTGCCACTGCACAGGCAGTTCATGCATGTAGAGGTCCTGCAAGGTGCGGGCACCCCAGTAGATGTGGATGGGGCGCGGATCCTTGTGGTGGATGGCGTGCTCGACAATACCCTTGATCGGCGCAAAACCGGTGCCGCCCGCCACAAAAATCAGAGGGCGGTTTGAATCTTCGCGCAGATAGAAACTGCCGAACGGGCCTTCGAAACGCAGAATCGCCTTCTCGTGCATTTCGTTGAAGACATATTGGGTAAACTGGCCGCCCGGTACCAGGCGCAGGTGCAGCTCCAGCAAGGCATCGTCATGCGGCGCATTGGCCAGCGAAAAGGCACGGCGCTTGCCGTCCTTCAGAATGAATTCGATGTATTGACCAGCCATGAACTGCATGCGCTCGCTGCTAGGAAGCTTCAGGTAAAGCGCCATCACGTCTTCCGAGCGCTTCTCCATTCTTTCCACCCGCGCCGGCATGATGCGCGGCCGGATGCCGTTGAGTGCAGTCACTTCACGGCATTCGATCACGAGATCGCTCAACGGTTTGGCACAGCAGAACAGCGCCTGTCCGGCCTGTTTTTCGGCATCGGTCAGCGCATTTTTCTGATGCTCGCCATGGTCCACCTGTCCGGATAAAACCTTGCCTTTGCATGCCCCGCAAGCGCCGTTGCGGCAGCCGTAGGGCAGATTGTAACCCGCTTCTATCGCGGCACTGAGCACGGTTTCGTCAGACGCCACGGCGAACGACTTGCCGCCGGGTTGCAGGGTGACTTGGTAAGACATACTGAAATTCCTGAACTTGACAGATACTTGAATGGAGAGAGGGGAAAGGCCAAGAGTTTAGCACAGCGGCTCAGTCTTCGCGCCTGAATTCACCCTCGATAACGTTATCATTGGCCGCCTCGCGGCCTTGGCTGGCAGACTGACCGGCAAAGCCTCTGGAGGTTTCCTGTTGCCCGTTGACGGGTTTGGGCGACGGGATGAGCAGCAACAGCACAGCAAAAAAATCCGTCACCACCCCGGGAATGAGCAGAAACACTCCTGCGATCAGGTTTTTGGCACTGCCGAACAGCACTTTTGCCGGAGTGCCGCCTGCAGCAAGGGTTTGAGCAAAGCGGCCGACAATCAGCTGCTTTTCATCCCGGATCAAACGCAGTCCTAACAAGGCCACAACTACCAGATACACCAGCAATCCCCAGCCGTAACGGTCGGCAAGCAATATCAGGAGCCATATCTCCAATACCGGGAATGCGAGTAAAATCAACAGGAAGAAAAGCACATGCATCGACAACACCTTAAATAATGAAAAAACCTGCGATCGCGGCCATTCTGGTCATGACCCATCTGCCAGACCAGGCAAGCGCCGAACGCATGGCGGCATGCCTGATCGAACAGCGGCTGGCCGCCTGCGTCAATATCATGCCGCCGTGTCACTCAATCTATCACTGGCAAGGCAAAGTCGAAAGCGCCAGCGAGTTCCCGCTGCAGATCAAAACCACGCTGGACCGATATGAGGCCGTAGAATCGGCCATTCAAGAGCTGCACCCCTACGAACTTCCAGAAATCACCTATGTCCACATAGATGGTGGCGAAGCAGCCTTTATTCAATGGATAGAACAGGAAAGCAGAAATTGAAATCCCCGACGGCCATGGTTAGTCAACTCCTTCGCCTCATGGTTCTGTGCACCGTTCTGGCATCGGTCAATCTGCAACCTGCCTGGGCGGCAGGAGGGGCCAGCAAAGGTGCCAACCTGTTTCTGGACAGCACTGCGGAAGAGCAAGAGGTACTGGCACCGGATGTCGCGTTTCAGGCCAGTGTCGGCGTCGAAGACAGTCAAACCTTGCTTGCCGACTTCACCATCGCACCCGGCCACTATCTTTACAAGGAACGTTTCAAGGCGGAGCTGCTCTCCTCCGGAGCCGTCATCACGGGCATCAGCCTGCCTGCCGGGATTGCCAAGGACGACCCTACCTTCGGCAACACGGAAGTCTATTACGACGCTGTCAGTGCAAAAATCCATCTGAGTGAAGGCAGCCGCTTCCCGCTCGAGCTGCAATTGACTTATCAGGGCTGCAGCGCCAGCGGGCTCTGCTATGCGCCCATAAGAAAACTGTTCACCATCGCAGTTGACGGCAGTACCAGCGTTCTCGATACCGCAACGCGCAACGCGAATTCCGCCAACGCTGCAAATGCCGGCACAGACCCGGTTGCCGGCCTGCTCAAAGACGGCAAGTTATGGCTGATTGCCGCAGGATTCTTCGGTTTCGGCCTGTTGCTTTCACTGACGCCTTGCGTGTTGCCGATGATTCCAATTCTTTCCAGCATTATCGTTGGCGGCAAAAAATCCGGACGCCTGCATAACTTCAACCTCTCGCTTGCCTACACGCTGGGCATGGCACTTACCTACACCCTGATGGGCATTGCTGCCGGGCTTTCCGGCCAAATGCTGGGGGCAGCGCTGCAAAATGCCTGGGCACTCGGCTTCGGCGCCCTCATTTTCGTGCTGCTCGCACTTTCCATGTTCGGCTTCTATGAACTGCAACTGCCCAGTGCACTGGAGAGCCGTATCGCCGGACTGACCAACCGCATCAAAGGCGGGCACTTTTTCGGCGTGTTTCTCATGGGCGTGCTTTCAGCACTGATTCTGAGCCCCTGCGTTGCCGCGCCCCTGGCCGCCGCGTTGCTTTACATCAGCCAGACGCACGATGTGGTGCTCGGCGGCGTCGCGCTGTTTTCGCTCTCCATGGGCATGGGCGTGCCCTTGCTGCTGCTGGGTGCATCGTCACATTCGCTACTGCCCAAAGCTGGCGCGTGGATGAACGCGGTGCGCAATTTCTTCGGTGTGGTCATGCTGGCGATGGCCGTCTGGCTGCTTGCGCCGCTGTTACCATCTGCGCTGCAACTTCTGCTCTGGGCAGCCCTGCTGATTGTGCCTGCAATCTACATGCACGCGCTGGATGCGCTGCCTGCCAACGCACACAAGTTGATGAAGCTGTGGAAAGGCGTAGGCATCATGATGCTGGTGCTTGGCGTTCTGTTGCTGATAGGTGCAGTGACCGGAGCGAAATCGCCGCTGCAACCGCTTGCCGGATTGCAGGCCAATGCCGCGCAGACAGTCTCATCGCATCTGGCTTTTGAGCGCGTGCGCAGCACAGACGAGCTGGATAGCCGGCTCAATGCGGCAAAAGGGAAAATGGTCATGCTGGATTTCTATGCCGATTGGTGCGTGGCATGCAAGGAACTCGAGCTTTTCACTTTCAGCGATCCGCGCGTGCAGGCTGCCCTCAAGGACGCCGTGCTGCTACAGGCAGATGTCACCAAAAACAGCGAGGAAGATAGCGCGTTGCTCAAACGCTTCAGCCTGTTCGGCCCGCCCGGCATCATTTTCTTCGACGCCAGCGGCCAGGAAATCAAAGGCATACGCGTCATCGGTTTCCAGAATGCGGACAAATTCCTGACAACGCTGTCACAGATCAAAAGCTGAACCATGCTGAAAAAAATAATGACTTACGCGCTGGCTGCCATTGCCATCATGCTGGCTGGCCTTGCAACCAGGCATTACCTGCTGACACCGGAAATCCCGGCCGGTACCATTTCCACGCGCGCTTTCTTTGCCGCAGAATTCCCTGATCTTGACGGCCAACCGCAGCCGCTAAGGCAGTGGCAAGGAAAAACCATCGTCGTCAACTTCTGGGCAACCTGGTGTCCGCCATGCCTGGAGGAAATGCCGGAACTCTCTGCACTGCACGCATCCCATCAGGACCAGAACCTGGTCGTGCTCGGCATTTCTTCCGACGATCTGGACAAAATCCGCGAATTTGCCAGCCAAACGCCGGTGAGTTACCCGCTGTTGTCGGGAGGTATCGATGCAATGAACATCGGAGAAAGTCTCGGTAATGACAAAGGCGTTCTCCCCTACACCGTAATCATTGCACCCGACGGCAGTCTTGTGAGAAGCTATTTCGGCCTTATCAATCAAGCGCTTCTGGAGCAGGATCTGCGAGCCTTGCAACTGATCGAAAAGTGAGCTCCATGCAAGTTTGCGGCCTTTGTCAATTTCGCTAAATTTCGGCAATTCTATAGACAACATCCCCCTATTTGCGGCAAACTTGCGGTCATGAACCATCACGGTTGGCCCATATAATCGACACGAACATGGCTGCAAATCACCCGAAATCCGTCCTTGTCCTGCACGGCCCCAACCTGAACCTGTTGGGCCTGCGCGAGCCCCAGCATTACGGCCGTGACACGCTGGACAGCATCAACCAGCGGCTTTCAGACCAGGCAACCGCAGCCGGTTTGCAGCTGGAATGCTTTCAGAGCAACAGCGAGGCCGAGCTGATCGCCAAAGTGCAGTCTTTGGCTGTGAAAAGTGTCGATTTTGTCATTATCAATCCGGCAGCGTTTACCCACACCTCCGTTGCGCTGCGCGATGCGTTATCTGCAGTCAGGATTCCTTTCATCGAGGTGCATCTGTCCAACGTCCATGCACGCGAAACTTTCCGCCACCACTCCTATTTCAGTGACATCGCTGTCGGTGTCATCAGCGGACTGGGTGCGCAGGGCTACACATTTGCCCTCGATTACGCCATTACATTTTTATCGAATCAACCCGCCTAGCATTTGCCCGGCGATTAACTAGTCACAGAGGTATCCCATGGATTTACGCAAACTCAAAAAATTGATCGACCTGGTTGAAGAATCAGGCATTTCCGAACTGGAACTGACCGAGGGCGAAGAAAAGGTCCGTATCAGCCGCAACCAACCCGGCGGCGCCCACGGCACCATGCACTATCAACCCTACATGCAGATGGCCGCGCCTGCAGCGCCTGCCCCGCAGGCTGCTGCAACAGCTGCACCTGCCGAGGCAGCGCCTGCGGCAATTGAAGGACACGTCGTCAAGTCCCCCATGGTCGGCACCTTCTACCGTTC
>JBEDHT010000169.1:0-10505 GCA_041174025.1 Pseudomonadota bacterium | reverse complement strand
CCCTTCTCCCTTTACTTGATCAGAACTTGCCGTAGTAGCCTTCTTTCAACGCATCATACAAATTGGCAGCGGAGTGGATTTCGCCGTCGTATTCGATCTCTTCGTTACCCTTGGCTTCGATCACGGTGCCGTCTTCCAGGGTGAATTTATAGGTGGTGTTTTCGAGGTCTTTCTCGGTCACCAGCACGCCCTGGAAAGCCTCCGGGTTGAAGCGGAAGGTGGTGCAGCCCTTGAGACCCTTGTCGTAGGCGTACAGGTAGATATCCTTGAAATCGTTGAAATCGTAGTCTGTCGGTACGTTGATGGTCTTGGAAATGGAGCTGTCGATCCATTTTTGCGCGGCCGCCTGAATATCCACGTGGGCCTTGGCCTGAATGGTGGATGAATCGAGGAAGTAATCCGGCAGCTGTTCTTCCGCCTTGCCGGAAAACGGCATGGCATTGGGGTTGACCAGCTCGCGGTAGGCCAGCAGTTCGTAGGAGAACACATCGACCTTTTCTTTTGATTTCTTGCCTTCGCGGATGACGTTGCGGCTGTAGTGGTGCGCGAAGGAGGGCTCGATGCCGTTGCTGGCGTTGTTGGCCAGGCTGAGGCTGATGGTGCCGGTCGGCGCGATCGAGCTGTGGTGCGTGAAGCGCGCGCCGGTCTTGGCGATTTCCTTGCGCAGGCTCTCGGGGAACTGCTGCATGTACTTGCTGTAGAGGCCCATCAGCACCTTGCCCTTGACCTTGGCGCCGAGCTTGATGCCGTCGGCTTTCATTTCCGGGCGCTTGGCCAGCATGTCAGCGGTCACTTCGAACTCTTCTTCCATGATCGGCGCAGGGCCTTTTTCCTTGGCCAGATCAACACCTACTTCCCAGCCCACTTCGGCCATCACCTTGGTCACTTCTTCGGTGAATTTCAGTGAATCGGCATCGCCGTATTTCATCTTGAGCATGGTCAGGGTGGAGCCGAGGCCCAGATAGCCCATGCCGTGACGGCGCTTGCGGGCGATTTCGTCACGCTGTTGCTGCAACGGCAGGCCGTTGATCTCGACCACGTTATCCAGCATGCGGGTGAAAGTGGCGACGACTTCGCGGTATTCGTCCCAGTCGAAATACGCCTTGTCGGTAAAAGGCTGGCGCACGAACTTGGTCAGGTTGACGGAGCCGAGCAGGCAGGCGCCGTAAGGCGGCAACGGCTGTTCGCCGCAAGGGTTGGTGGCGCGGATGTTCTCGCAGAACCAGTTGTTGTTCATCTCGTTGACGCGGTCGATGAGGATGAAGCCCGGCTCGGCGAAATCGTAGGTGGAAGACATGATGACATCCCACAGACGTTGCGCCTTGATGGTTTTGTAGACGCGGCAGGCGACCTTGCCGTCGGATTCGCGCGTCAGGTACTTGTTCTTCACCGGCCATTCGCGCCAGACCACCTGGCTGGCATCGCTCAGGTCGAGCTTGTCGGCTTCGGCCTCCTTGGCGGTCACAGGGAAAGCCAGCTTCCACTCGGCATCGGCCTTCACTGCCTCCATGAATTCCTTCGTGATCAGGCAGGAGAGGTTGAACTGGCGCAGGCGGCCGGCCTCGCGCTTGGCCTTGATGAAATCGGTGACATCGGGGTGCGAGATGTCGAATGTCGCCATCTGCGCGCCACGGCGGCCACCGGCGCTGGATACCGTGAAGCACATCTTGTCGTAGATATCCATGAAGGACAGCGGGCCGCTGGTATAGGCACCGGCACCGGCGACGAAGGCGCCCTTGGGACGCAAGGTGGAAAACTCGTAGCCGATACCGCAACCGGCTTTCAGCGTGAGGCCGGCTTCATGGACTTTTTCCAGAATGCCGTTCATGGAGTCTTCAACAATGCCGGAAACCGTGCAGTTGATGGTGGAAGTCGCGGGTTTGTGCTCGAGCGCGCCGGCATTGGAGGTAATGCGGCCGGCAGGAATGGCGCCACGGCGCAACGCCCAGAGAAACTTCTCGTACCAGAGCGTACGCTTCTCTTCGGTATCCTCGGCATCGGCCAGCGCACGCGCCACGCGTTGATAGGTGTCGTCGATGGTGGCATCCAGGCATTCGCCCTGCTTGGTCTTGAGCCGGTATTTCTTGTCCCAGATATCGAGGGAGACAGATTGCAACGGAACTTCTTTTTCAGTCTCTTGAGACAATTTAACGGCCTTGAGCATGGGATGCATCCTTCCTGATTTGCTTGATTTTCTTATTTGCGACAAATGGCAAAAATAGATACGAGACCACAATATGTTGTGATTGGATGTAAAGTTATGTCATTCGCTTGGGTTCGTCAACCACAAATTTGTATCAGCCGATGCACCGCAAATGTGCGGCAAACCCAAGCCCCTGATTGGCCTTGCGATTGCTCAAGGTAAGCCCTCGCTCACCGCCTCGAAAATAATTTGCTGGACATTTTTTCAAGCTTTTGGGACGGCTGTGAGAAAATCCCCGCATGTCCCGCATCCTCTATTCGCTGCTGCTTTATCTGCTGTTGCCGCTGACACCGTTCAAGCTGCTCTGGCGCGGCATCAAACAGCCGGAATACCGCCGCCACCTGGCCGAGCGCTACGGGTTTTACTGCGCCCAACGCGATCATGCAACATCCGCCCGCCCGCTGATCTGGCTGCATTGCGTTTCGCTCGGCGAGACCCGCGCCGCCGCGCCGCTGGTGCAGGCGCTGATGGCGCAACACCCGCAGCATCGCCTGCTGCTCACGCACGCCACGCCCACCGGCCGCGAAGCCGGCGAACAGTTGTTCGGCGACCGCGTGGAGCGCGTCTACCTGCCCTATGACACCCCGGATGCGGTAGCCAGATTCCTCGATCATTTCCATCCGGCCATCGGGCTGCTGATGGAAACCGAACTGTGGTTCAACCTGATCGCCGGCTGCAAGCAGCGCGGCATTCCGCTTCTGCTGGTGAATGCGCGCATGTCGGAAAAATCTGCGCGCGGCTATGCGAAATTCGCCGGATTGACTCGCAACGGCCTGCAAAATCTCGCAGCTATCGCGGCGCAAACTGCGCAGGATGCCGAACGGCTGCAGGCGCTGGGCGCCAGCAATGTCACGGTGTGCGGCAATCTCAAGTTCGACGTCGAAGCCCCGGCCGATGCCGCCGCCAAAGGCGGGCAACTGCGCCAATGGCTGGGAGCGGCGCGTCCGTTATTTCTCGCTGCCAGCACACGCGAGGGCGAGGAGCGCCTGATTCTCGATGCTGTTGCGCGGTTGGCGGTTCCCGGCCTGCTCACCGTGATCGTGCCGCGCCACCCGCAACGTTTCGACGAAGTCGCCGCCCTGCTCGAAAGGCGCGGCCTGCGCTACGCGCGCAAATCAGCGCTGAACGGGCCGCTGGCGCCGGATTGCGAAGTCGTGCTGGGCGACACCATGGGCGAGATGTTCACCTACTATGCCGCATGTGACGCGGCTTTTATCGGTGGCAGCCTGCTGCCGCTGGGCGGGCAGAACCTGATCGAGGCCAGCGCAATGGGCAAACCGGTACTGATCGGCCCACACACCTTCAATTTCGCCGAAGCCGCGGAACAGGCAGTCGCCTGCTGCGCCGCATGGCGCGTGGCAGATACCGGGGCGCTGGCAGCTGCGCTGCAGAAATTATTGTGTCATGAGGAAACACGGCAGAAGATGTCGGCCGCGGCACTGAATTTCAGCCGCAGCGCCACTGGGGCCACACGGCGTATTGCCGCGCTGATCGAAAATTACTTGAGCAAGCCTTGAATCAGCGCACCAGCTTGCTGATCTGTTTGAAGGCATCGCCTTCGGCGCGGCCGAGCCATTCGAACACGATGGATTCGGTGTTGCTGACGATCACCCCGGCTTCACGCAGTCTTTGCATGGCATTCGCCTTGTGCTCGGGGTTGCGCGAAATCACCGCATCGGCAGCAACAAACACCTGACGCCCCTGCGCATGCAAGGCCAGCGCGGTCTGCAGGACGCAGATATGCGCTTCCATGCCGGCCAGTACCACCTGCGGCCGGTCGGCGGTGAGTTTGCGGCAAAAGGTGGGTTCATCGCAGCAGGAAAACGCCGTTTTCTCGACGCGCTGCTGTGCAGCCAGATGCGGCAGCAGGCTGTCGCAGGTCGCTCCCAACCCCTTGGGATACTGTTCGGTGTAAATTTGCGGAACTTCCAGCAGGCCGGCGGCTTGCAGCAGAATACCGCAATGCTTCAGCACCTGCTGCATGGCTTCCGGCTGCATCGCCGCCGCCAGGCGCTCCTGCAGGTCGATCAGAACCAGCTGGCTGTTTGCGGACTGACAGAGCAGGTTCGGTTTCATCGGGCTTATCGCTCTACCAGCAACAGCTGGTTGATTTCCACCAGATCGCTCTCGTTAAGCAGACCGGTTGCCGCCTTCAGGCGTATCAGGCCCAGCAGATAGTTGTAACGGGCCTCCAGCAGATTTCGCCTGGCGCCGTACAGCTGCTGCTGCGCGTTGAGCACATCGACACTGTTGCGCACGCCGACTTCGTAGCCCAGCGTGGTTGAATCGAGCTGACTCTGGCTCGATATCAGCGCCTGTTCCAGCGCCTTGATCTGGGCCACGCCGCTGCTGACATCGAGATAAGCCTGACGCGTATCGAGGTCGGCCTGCCGTCTGGCGAACTCGACATTATCGCGGCTCTTATCCAGATTGGCCGCCGCTTCGCGCACGCGCGAGCTAACCGCGCCGCCCTGATAGATCGGGATTTCCAGCTGCAGGCCGACCGTCAGGTCTTCGAGATCGCTGCCGAAACCTACCGTGCTGCCGTCGCTACGGCTGTCGCGGTAGCTGGCTACCGCATCCACCGTCGGCAAGTGACCGGCTCTGGCGCGCTCCACCTCGCGGCTGGCAATCTGGAAATTGTGCTGCTGGATGGCAAGCGCAAGATTGTTCTGTTCCGCCATTTCAACCCAGCGCTGCATGTCGTTCGGCTCGGGCAGCACCGGCTGCAAATCCTGCCTGACCTTGGCCAAGGCTGGCGGCACGCTGCCGGTAATCGCCTGCATGGCGCGCTGCTTGATTTCCAGCTGGTTGATTGCGGCGATCTCCTGCGACACGGCCAGGTCGAAACGCGCCTGCGCTTCATTGACATCGGTAATGGTGGCGGTGCCGACGTCAAAATTGGCGCGCGCCTGCGCCAACTGATGGCTGATGGCAGCTTTCTGCGCACGGATCAACTCGATGCCGTCCTGCGCCAGCAGCACGTCGAAATAGGCCTGCGACACGCGCGTCATCAGATTCTGTTTATCCAGCATCAACTGGCGGTCAGCCTGGGAAACCACCAGCCTGGATTGCTGATACTCGATCAGGTTGGCCATGCGGTATATGGGCTGATTCAGGTTGAGGCTGTAGGCAAAGGTATTGAAGCGTTGACGGCCGGGATTGGAGATCGACGTGCCGGTATTATCGATCTGCGAACTGCTGAAATCGCGTTCGAGGTTGGTGCGGGATTCGCTGAAATTGCTGTTGAAGGTAATCGTCGGCCGGTACAGCGCCTTGCCCTGCTCCAGCTTTTCCTGCGCGGCCAGATTGGCGTTGCGCGCCGAAGCCCAGGACGGGTCCTGGCTCAGGGCGCTCTGGTAGATATCGAGCAGGTTCTGGCTGGCCGCCGTTTCTGCCGCTGCCGGCGCAATCGCGAACCCGCCGAGAGACAGGGTCAAGACAACAAAACTGACAGCAGTTTTTCCGGCAAACATGTAATCCCTAGAATTGAAAACGATCGGGTTGCGGCGCGTTGATCAACGGTGGCAGGCAGGTTTCAAAAATCGCATCCTGCTTGAAACTGTCTGCGCTGACGCGGCGGATCATGGTAGCTTCCATCACCGGCGCATCGCCGGTCACAACGAACATACGACCGCCGATGGCGAGACTTTGTTTCACGCTTTCCGGACTGACGGGCAAAGAACCGGTGAACACGATGACATCATAGGGCGCTTGTGCCGGCCATCCTTCGGCCGCGTTGCCGATCTCGAGCGTGACATTGTCGATATGCTGCTGTGCCAGCCGCTTGCCGGCCGCCTCGCTCAGCGCAGGGAAGAGCTCGACGCTGACAACCTCGCGCGCCGATTTTGCCAGCAACGCGGTGAGATAGCCGCTGCCGGTACCGATTTCCAGCACCTTGTCGGTTTTTCTGATTTCCAGCGCCTGCAGAATGCGGCCCTCGATCTTGGGCGACAGCATGAACTGCCCTTCGCCGATGGGAATCTCGATATCGGCAAAAGCCAGACCGGCGTATTGCGGCGGCACGAAAGCCTCGCGCGGCACCTGCTTGAGCAGATCGAGCACGGCGCCATCGAGCACCTCCCAGGTGCGAATCTGCTGTTCTATCATGTTAAAGCGAGCCTGCTCGCTATGCATATTGAAGCGAGCCTGTTCGGCTGGCATATTAAAACCAGTCTGTTCGGCGGCGGTTTTGGCGGGTGCGATATCGGTTTGCATGTTGATCGTTCAGGATGGTTGGTTGATGGCCTGAATTATAGCCCAAGCCCATGACAGATTTAACCTGGATATTTCCCCGCATCCTTCAACGCCGGTATGGTGAAATATTCGGGTCAAGGAAGGTTTGCTGCCAGTGATTCAGGATGAAGCCTTGTCTTCCATTGCCGGGGCTTCCTGTTCAGCATTGCCGTAAATTCCGAGCTTGTACCAGAGCGAGCGCTCGCTGATGCCGAGCAGTTTTGCCGCCCGGCTTTTGTTGCCGCCGGTGCGCTCCAGCGCAGCCAAAATCAGATTTTTTTCCAGCTGTTCGACCGCCGCCGGTAGCGTCGGCAGTACTGCATCCGCCTGCGGCATGACGGGCGTCACGGCACCTTGCTGAGAACCGGCCAGAATGTCCGCCGGCAAATTCTCTTTTCTGATGAAATCGCCGCCGCACATGATGGCAGCGCGTTCCAGCACGTTAGCCAGTTCGCGCACGTTGCCCGGCCAATCGTATGCCTGCAGGGTCTGCAGTGCGTCGTCGGCAAGGGCGAGGTGACGGGACTGCAGAAAATGGGCGGCGAGCAGGCCGATATCTTCGCGGCGTTCGCGCAAGGGCGGCAGGTCGATGCGGAACACATTGAGCCGGTAATAGAGGTCTTCGCGCAGCTTGCCGCTTTTGACCGCTTCGAGCGGATCCAGATTGGTGGCAGCCAGCACGCGGATATCGACCGCCAGCGGCCGGTTGCTGCCGAGCCGTTCGATCACGCCTTCCTGCAGGGCGCGCAACAGTTTGGCCTGCAGCGCTATCGGCATTTCCGTCACTTCATCCAGAAACAGCGTGCCGCCATCGGCCAGCTCGAATTTGCCGACGCGCTCCTTGACGGCGCCGGTAAACGCGCCGCGCTCGTGACCGAACAGTTCCGACTCAAGCATTTCGCCGGGAATGGCCGCGCAATTGACCGCGACAAACAGCGACTTGCTGCGGGCGGAAGCCCGATGGATGGCCTGCGCCACCAGCTCCTTGCCGGTGCCGGTTGGGCCGACGATCAGGGTGGTGGCCTTTTCCGGCGCGACCTGGGCGATGGCATGCCTGACCTTCTGCATGGGCGCGCTGTCGCCGACCAAATGGCGGCTGTCGCGCGTGACTTCCTCGCGCAGGAACTGGTTTTCGATTTTCAGGCGGGTGACGGAAAGCGCGCGGTTGATGGCGATTTCCAGCGTCTCCAGATCGAACGGACGCAATATGTAGTCGGAAGCGCCTAGCTTCATGGCCGCCACTGCGGTGGCGATCTCGCCTTGTGCGGTAACGATGATGACCGGCGTTTCCAGCCCTTCCTCGCGCATGGTTTCCAGCAGTTTGAGACCACCCATGCCAGGCATGTGCAGGTCGCTCACCACCAGATCGACGCCGCCCTGGCGCAGCTGGCCGAGCGCCTCGCGGCCATCGGCGGCCAGCACCGGCTGATAGCCGGCCTGCTTGAGGCTGATCTCTAGCAAGCGGCGCATGCTGGGTTCGTCATCGACGGCAAGAATACGCTTCAGTTCGGTCAAGGGGTTTCCTTCATGGGCAGCAACAAGCGGAATTCTGCACCCTGCATCGCACTCTCGCCAACACTGATTTCACCCTGATGTGCGGCCACGATCTGGCGCACCACCGCCAGACCCAGGCCGATGCCGCCGCTGCGCTTGCTGAAGAACGGGTCGAATATGTGCGCGCGCTGTTCCGGCGGAATACCGGGGCCGTTATCGGCAACGCTGATCTCGACTTCATTCGGCCGTTGCCGGACCGTCACCACCACCCTGCCGTTCTGCGGCAGAATCTGGATGGCGTTGAGCAACAGATTGAGCATAACCTGCATGATCTGCTCGTGATCGCAGGCGGTCATCACGGCTTCTTCCGCCTCGCACACCAGCGTAACGGCTTTCTTCTCGGCCTGCGTGCGCAACATGGCAACAGCCTGCTGCGCCAGCTCTGAAATGTTGGTGAGCCGGAATTCCGGCGCGCGCGGGCGGGCGCTGTCGATCAGGGTCGAAACCAGCTTGTTGAGCCGCTCGGTCTCGGAAACGATGAAACCGCAGACCTCGCGACCTTCCGGCGAAAGAGCGGGCTCGCGCAGCAACACCTGGGCGGATGAACGCAATATGCCCAGCGGGGTGCGTACCTCATGGCTCATGGCGGCCGCCATCTCGCCGACCACCGCCAGTTTTGCCGCGCGCGTCAGATGCTCCTTGGAACGCTCGAGATCGGCAATCATCTGCGCGAACGCTTTCGACAGGCTGGCGACTTCGGCCGGACCACCGGCCGGCGGCGGCAGATTACTGGGGGCGCCGATGAAGCGATTGGCGAAATCGGTCAGCCTCAACAGCGGGCTGCTGATGCTTCTGGCCAGAGGAATGGCGATAAAACTGGACAGCAGCAGGGTCGCCAGCAACAAGCCGATAAAAATCAGGCCCATGCGCCGGATGGGCGCCAGCGCCTCATCGCGATGCTGCGAAAAGACCACGCGCCAGCCGATCTCGGTCAGCCCCTGAAACCCCTGCATGCCGACATTGGCGGAAATGCGTGCCTTCACCGTGTTCTGCCACAGGGCGGTAGCGGCGATCACCTGCTCGTTTTCGTCCAGCAACGCGGCCGAGGTTCGGCCGGAGACGGCGCCGCTCATGATGTCGCTGACCTCCAGCCAGTTGAATTCGGCCACCAGCAGCCCAATCGGACGCGCTTCGATCGCATCGAAAATCTCGGTGCTCATGCGCAGGGTATGGTTGTACGGACGCGAAACGCGGATCGTGCTCTGCGAAAGAGTCACTTCGAACCAGTCCGGCTGCCGGCCCAGCGGTTGACCGAGCATGGCAGCATCGCTGGCGGCAATCACCATGCCTTGCGGGTCAGTGACATAAAGGCCGTGATAAACCTTCTGATAACTGTCCTTCAGTTCCGCCAGAAATTTCGACAAACGCTTGTCGACATCGCCTATCATCGCGTCCTGCATGACCTCGAGCTTGCGCCATGAAGCCACGTTCTGCAGGCGCTCGAACATCATGCGGTCGATATCGTCGGCAGTGGCGTTGGCACGGGTTTCCAGATCATGCTGGATTTCGGTCTTGAGCGCGGTGCGCGCCTCATAAAAGGCCAGGCCGGTAATCAGGGTGACCGGCAACAGGCTGGTGAGCAGAAAGGCACCCAGCAACAGATAGCGGATCGGCAGATGCGTCAGGCGCATGCGGATTTCCGTTGTTTCAGATGCGGCGGCATGGCTTTTGCGTGCCTTTCTGTTTGATTGAGATTAATCAAGATTAGAATGTCCGCTAAAACATGGCAAGAACATGGTGAAAATATGATCCCTGCATCGACCACCCCGGGGGAACCCTGCCGCGCGCTCCGTCGCGCCCTGCGCCGGCTCGGCTTCTGCATCGCCTGCCTGCTCACGGTTCCCGGCCTGTCCGCCATGGCCGGGGAAGCAACACCAGCCGCAGAAGAAACCAGCGCCAGCCTGATCGACGGCTTCAAGCTCGGCGGCTATGCCAGCGCAGGTATCGTCGTGCCGCGCCATGAGCGGTCTGAGATCGCCGTCAACGAAATCAGCCTGATCGTCACCTGGGAAGGTGACAGCCGCTGGAAATTCTTTTCCGAACTGGAGCTGGAACGTCCGCTGGTCTGGCGCGAGGGCGACGATTTCTCCAAACAGGAATCCTTTCTCGACCTTGAGCGCCTTTATCTCGACTACAACCTCAACGAAAAACTCAACCTGCGTGCCGGCCGCTATCTGACCCCGGCCGGACGCTGGAACCTGATTCACGCTTCGCCGCTGGTATGGACGTCATCACGCCCGCTCGCTACCAGCCGGCTGTTTCCGAAGGCATTGAACGGGGTCATGGTGTATGGCGCCCTGCCTTTCCGGCAGGAAGCCTTCGAATACACGCTGTTTGCCGAAACGCTGAAAGATCAGGATGTCGAGCGCGACGAAGTGCCGTTCCGCGACACCCTGGGCGCACGCTTCACGCTCAGCGGCAAAATCGAGTGGGGCTTGTCTCTGCTGGAATTTTCCGAAGACATTCCCGGCAGACCACGCTTCAGAATGGCCGGGCTGGATTTCCACAGCAA
>JBEDHT010000168.1:0-4044 GCA_041174025.1 Pseudomonadota bacterium | reverse complement strand
GTGCCATTTCGGCCATTGCGCAGTTCGGCATGCTGTTCTCCGGCGGCGCGCGCGATCGCGGCGTGCATCCGGCCTTTGCCATCCTCATCATGATTCTGGCGCCGATGGCGGCCATGCTGATTCAGATGGCGATCTCCCGCGCACGCGAGTTCGAGGCCGACAAGGCCGGTGCCGGGATCAGCCGCGACCCGCAGGCGCTGGCTTCGGCCCTGCAGAAAATCCACAACTACGCGCATCAGATCCCGATGGATACCGCCGAGCAGCATCCGGAGACAGCGCAGATGATGATCATCAATCCACTTTCGGCAGGTGGATTGAAAGGCCTGTTCAGCACGCATCCGCAAACGGAAGAGCGTATCGCCAGACTGATGGCGATGGTTGCCTGATTTGAAAACCGCGCAGCGATTGGCAGCAGAAGCGGTCGGTCAGGTACTGGCCGGCCGCAACCTCACCGGCGTGCTGGATGCGCTGTTCAGAACCCATCGTACCATCACGCCGCAACAACGTGCCGCCGCCCAGAGCCTGAGCTACGGCACCTTGCGTTTTTACGGCCGCCTGCAATCGGTGCTGGCGCGGTTGCTGGATAAACCGCTGACGCACGAAGGCGTGCACCACCTGTTGCTGGTCGCACTCTATCAGTTGATCTACGACAAGGCTTCCTCCCATACAGTGGTGAATCAGGCGGTTGAAGCGGCCGCCCTCTACAAAAAGCCCTGGGCCAAAGGGCTGGTAAACGCGGTGCTGCGGAATTATCTGCGCCGTGCCGAAGAGTTTGCCGGAACCGGCGATGACGATGAAGTGGCGCAGTATTCCTATCAGCAATGGTGGATAAACAAGCTGCGGCTGCAATACCCGCAGGCATGGCAATCCATACTGGAAACCGGCAACAGCCATCCGCCGATGTCGCTGCGCATCAATCTCAAGAAAATCACGCCGCAGGATTACAGTGCCATGCTGGATGCAGACGGCATCGGCCATACATTGGCCGGCAGGCAGGCAGTCGTGCTCGCAAAACCCTTGCCGGTCGAACAGTTGCCGGGTTTTGCGCAAGGCCTGGTGTCGGTGCAGGACTACGGCGCGCAGTTTGCCGCAGAGCTGCTGGACGTAGCCGCCGGCATGCGCGTGCTCGATGCCTGTTGCGCGCCCGGCGGCAAAACCAGCCACATACTGGAACTGGCCGCAGTCGACATGCTTGCGCTCGACCATGACGCCGTCCGCTTGCAACGCGTGCAGAGCAATCTGGACCGGCTGCAGTTGAAGGCGGTGTTGAAAACAGGCGATGCCGCCAGCCCGGACGATTGGTGGGACGGCCGTCCGTTCGACCGTATTCTGGCCGATGTGCCGTGCACCGCATCCGGCATTGTGCGCCGTCATGTCGACATCAAATGGCTGCGCCGTGAAGCCGATGTTGCAGCCTTCGCGCAGCAACAGGCACTGATTTTGCACAGCCTGTGGCAGCTATTGGCAAAGGGTGGTAAATTGCTCTACGCGACGTGTTCGATTTTTCATGAGGAAAATCAAGGTCAGATCGACCGTTTTTTGGAGCAAAACAAGGATGCCAGCCAGCTCGCACTGCAGCATCCGGAAGACGGACAGCTAATTCCCTGTGCACAACATGACGGCTTCTTTTACGCGCTACTACAAAAACACTAACCTCGCTGCCCTCTGCCTGTGCCTGTTGATGCTGGCGGCAGCCGCATGGGCCGCCGACAGCCGCCTGACTATCAAGAGCGCGGAACTGGTGCCGGTCGAGGAGCAGTATCTGCTCAATGCCGATTTCGAGCTGAATCTGGGTGATGACGTAGAAGATGCGCTCAACCGCGGCGTGCAGCTCAATTTCCTCATCGAGTTCCAGCTCACCAGCCCGCGCAAATACTGGTTCGATGATGAAATCATCACGCTCACCAACAACGTCAGTTTCAGTTATCACGCACTCTCGCGCCAATACCTGATCAACCGCAACAAGCATCAGCAGACCTTTGCCACACTGGCCGAGGCCAAGGCCGAATTCAACCATCTGCGCGACTGGAAGGTGTTCGACAAAAGCCTGCTGAAAAAAGACGAAAGCTATGATGCGGCGCTCAGAATCCGGCTCGATCAATCCAGGTTGCCGAAGCCGATACAGGTCGAGGCGCTCGGTTCAGAGCAGTGGAACATGATTTCACAGCGCTATCGCTGGACACCCGTACTGACGCCATAACCCGGAACCCGCCATGAAATACATCGTATTCATCTGCGCCGGTCTGGGTGTTCTTCTGCTCTACCTGCTCTCGCGCGCTAGTGCCAATACTGCCGCCAGCGGCGACAATTACACCATCCTGCTTGCGCTCAATATCCTGCTCGCGCTGATGCTGATCGTGCTGATCGGCATTCAGCTCTGGAAGCTCTATCAGCAGATACGGCGCGGCGTCATGGGCAGCAGGCTGACCTTGCGTCTGCTCGGCGCTTTTGCGTTGATGGCGATTCTGCCCGGCATGCTGGTTTACGCGGTTTCGGTCAACTTCCTCACCCGCTCGATCGAATCCTGGTTCAACGTCAAGGTTGAAGCGGCGCTCGACAGCGGCTTGCGGCTTGGCCAGAGCACGCTCGATATCATGCTGGCCGATCTTGAGGAAAAGAGCCAGAACATCGCGCTCGGTCTGGCTTTTCAGCCGACCAGCATGCATTTCACCCTGCTCAACGACCTGCGCGAGAAAAGCGGCGTGCAGGATGCCGTGCTGCTCACCCTGCAAGGCAGGATCATGGCGTTTTCCAGCGACGATCCGTCCAGCTTCCTGCCGGAAGTACCGACCATCAACCAGCTGCGTCAGGCGCGTAATTTCGTCTACGGCACCATAGAGCCGATTCCCGGCAAAGGGCTGTATCTGCGCGTGCTGGCGCCGGTGATCATGCCGGACATGGCGGGCGAAACACGCATCCTGCAGTTGCTGCAGCCGGTACCGCCGCTGCTTTCCACTGCGGCAGAATCGGTGCAGGAGGTCTATCAGGATTATCAGGAGCTATCATTCAGCCGTGAATCGCTGAAACAGGTTTTCGCGCTTACCCTCACGCTGGTGCTGATGCTGGCGATGCTTTCTGCGGTGGCGATTGCGCTGGTGCTGAGCCGCCGCCTGTCCTCGCCGCTGGGTGTGCTGGCAGAGGGCACGCGCGCGATTGCACGCGGCGACTACAGTACCATGCTGCCCGCGCACGGCAAGGATGAACTCGGCATTCTGGTACAGTCCTTCAACAGCATGACGCGCCAGCTCGGCGAAGCGACCCAGGCCGCAGAGCGCAACCGCAACCGCGTCGAGGCTGCGCGCAGCTATCTCGAAACCATACTCGCGCACTTGTCTTCCGGCGTGCTGGCGCTGGACGAACAGGCCAGATTGCGTACCTACAACCTCGCCGCCAACAGCATACTCGGCGCCAATCTTGAGCAGCTGGTGGGGCAGCCGCTGTCGGCGCTGGCAACGCGGCAACCGGCACTTGAAGCGTTTGCCGATGCCGTGCTGCAGCATTTTCACGGACAGCAGGATGCAGTGCGGACGGAGCTGAAAGCGCAGCTGGAGATTGCCGGCATCAACGGCAAGCAGATCATTCTGGTGCGCGGTACCCGCTTGCCGGTGGGCGGTGACGGCGGCTATGTGGTCGTTTTCGACGACATGACGACCATGGTGCAGGCGCAGCGCGATGCGGCCTGGGGCGAAGTGGCACGGCGTCTGGCGCATGAAATCAAGAATCCGCTGACGCCGATCCAGCTGGCGGCGGAGCGCCTGCAGATGAAGCTGGTCGACAAGCTGCCCGGCGGCGAGGCGGAAATGCTCCGGCGCGGGACCTCGACGATCGTCAGTCAGGTGGCCGCAATGAAGCGCATGGTCGACGATTTCCGCGACTATGCGCGGGTGCCTCCGGCACGGCTGCTGCCGCTCGACCTCAATGCGCTGATCGAGGAAGTGGCCGCGCTGTATCGCACCGCGGGCGCGCCGTTGACGCTTTCGCTGGCGGGCAACCTGCCTCTGATCGAGGGCGACGCCACCCAGATGCGGCAGGTCATACACAACC
>JBEDHT010000167.1:0-7583 GCA_041174025.1 Pseudomonadota bacterium | reverse complement strand
ATTTAATATTTTGTGTGGGGTAAGTCATGAACATGCCACAGGAAGCCTTTGATCTCGACGCCATGCGCACTTCGGCGGACAAGGCCAGCAACCTGCTGAAGGTTCTGGCCAATCGTGACCGCTTGTTGCTGCTGTGCCATCTCTCGCAGAGAGAATACTGCGTCAGCGAGCTGGAAGAGACGCTGGGCTTGCAACAACCTTCGCTCTCGCAGCAGCTGACCGTGCTCAGAAATGAACAGCTGGTCAATACCCGCAGGGAGGGCAAGAAGATTTTTTACTCCATTGCCAGTACTGAAGCGATGGCCGTATTGCAGGTGCTGTATCGCCTGTATTGCAACCGTTGTGAAGGAGACGTTCAAAAATGATCGATTGGCTGGCGTTTACCCCCTGGACTTCGCTCGCAGGCGGCGTGTTGATCGGCCTCGCAGTGGCAGTGTTTATTCTGTTCAATGGCCGCATCTCAGGCATCAGCGGCATTCTCGGCGGCCTGCTGCGTCCGGTGCAAGCCGATCTGGGCTGGCGCCTGGCGTTTCTGGGTGGCCTGATTGTTTCGCCCTTGCTCTATGCGCTGGTGAGTGATTTGCCCGAAGTAGAAATCGAGGCTGGGTACTGGCAGCTGATTCTGGCGGGCCTGCTGGTCGGTATCGGTACTCGTTATGGCTCCGGCTGCACCAGCGGCCATGGTATCTGCGGTATTGCCAGACTGTCGCCGCGTTCCATCGTTGCTACTGTTGCCTTCATGCTGGCCGGCATGCTGGTGGTGTTTTTCATGCGTCATATTTTGGGAGCCTAGAAATCATGCCTGTCATTACATCCCTGATTGCCGGCCTGTTGTTCGGTTTCGGCCTGATACTTTCCGGCATGACCAATCCAGCCAAGGTGCTGGGCTTTCTCGATATCAGCGGTCGCTGGGATCCGTCCTTGATGCTGGTGATGCTGGGGGCGCTGGCGGTCAGTTTTTTTGCTTTCAGATATGCAAAAAAGCGTGAAAAGAGCCTGCTAAATCAGGCAATCAATCTGCCTGTTACAAAGCAGATCGATCGTCGCCTGATTATCGGCAGCCTGTTGTTCGGCGCAGGTTGGGGTTTGGCCGGCTATTGCCCCGGCCCGGCGCTGACTTCACTGCTGAGCGGCAACCTTGCCCCGGTGATTTTCGTGCTGGCCATGCTGGCCGGCATGGCTGTTCATGAAGTGATGGAGAGGCGCGGCTGATGGAAATCGAGCTGTTGCATATTCTGCTGGGTTTGCTCATCGGTCTGGTGATGGGGGTGACCGGCGCGGGCGGTGGCATCATCGGTGTGCCTCTGCTGGTGCTGGCTGGTGGCCTGAGCATGAGCGCGGCAGTCCCGATTGCGCTGATGGCAGTGTTTGCCGCAGCGCTGTCGGCAACGCTGGTCGGGCTGAAAAACCGCCAGGTGCGCTATCGCGCAGCGTTCTTGATGGCGTTGGCAGGCGCCTTGCTGTCGCCGGCCGGACTCTGGCTCGGGCAGCAATTGGATCAACAATTGCTCAAAGGCCTGTTCGCTTTATTGCTGCTGGTGCTCGCAGTGCGTGCGCTTCGGCAAAAAAACAGCGCACTTGATGAAGACGTCAGCACTTTTGTGCCATGCATTCGGGATGATGGCAGCGGCCGCTTTCAGTGGACTTCGCGTTGCGCCCGATATCTTGCCATGTCGGGTGGCGCTGCCGGTTTCATGTCAGGCCTGCTCGGTGTCGGTGGCGGCTTCGTCATCGTACCTGCGCTACAGAAATATACTGATCTGGGCATGCGCTCGGTAGTGGCTACCTCGCTCGCGGTAACGCTGTTTATCTCGTTTACCGTGGTCGTCACCAGCGCCGTGGCTGGCAAGATCGATACGGCGATTGCATGGCCGTTTGTGGCTGGCGCGCTGGGCGGCATGGTGATGGGTCAGGCCATTGCCGGGCGCCTGAACCGCCAGCAGGTGCAGAAAGTCTTTGCCTGGCTGCTGATAGTGGTGGCGGCACTGATGCTGACGAAAGCATTCGGAATCTGATTGGAAGGAGTTGAAAATGCAACATTATCCGGTACAACTGTTTGACAGTACGTCATCGACCTATACCTACATTCTCTCGGTTCCCGGCTCCCGCGCGGGCGTGATTATCGACCCGGTCGACACGCACTGGGAGCGCGACTTGTTGCAGGTCGAACGCTTGGGCCTGGAGCTCGTGTACGTGCTGGAAACCCACGCCCACGCCGACCATGTGACCTCGGCCGGCAAGCTGCGGGAAATGACTGCTGCCAAAGCAGCGGTACCGAGCGGCTGCGGCATCAACTTTGCCGACCGGCAGTTGCAGGATGGCGACATCATCAGCTTTGCCGACGGCGAGGAAATTCTGGTGATTCATACGCCGGGACACACGCCCGGCAGCGTTTCTTATTTGTGGCGCGACAACCTGTTCAGCGGCGATGCCCTGCTGATCAACGGCTGCGGCAGAACCGACTTTCAGGGCGGCAGCGCTGAAGCGCTGTATCACAGCATCACGCATAAGCTGTTTGCCCTGCCGGAGCAAACGCGGGTGTGGCCGGCGCATGATTACAAGGGTTTTTCCGTTTCCACCATCGGTTGGGAAAAAGCGCATAACGCCAGGCTGGCCAACAGGACGGAAGCGGATTTTATCGCGTTGATGAGCGAGCTCAATCTGCCACGGCCAAAGCTGATCGATATTGCCGTTCCGGCCAACCGCAATCTGGGTCTGCCGCACGCTGCCTGAAACCGCCGGTGTGGAAAAAGAAAGGGGCTGCCTGCGGGCAGCCCCTTTCATCGGCTGATTATTTGGTGACGGCAACAGCCTTGCAGGCTTGATAGTCTATCGTCGCGCCATCCTTGAGCGTAGCCTCGCTGCCGTTGATTTCCAGCACAGCCACACTGTTGGTGTAAATATTGCCGGCGGAAGATTTTTCCAGCCGCACTTCACGCTCCGGATAAATCAGCCAGGCGGCATTTTCCTTGTCCAGCATTCTGACAAAAAAGCGCTTGTTGCCTTCGCACAGATATTCTGTGGCGTTCGATGGCTTCCATGGCTCGGCCGGCTTGCTTTCGCTGAAGGGGTTGTATTTGTCCACGCTGCCGCAGGCACTCAACAACAGCACAGAAAGAATCCAGCAAACATTTCGGCTTGGGTGTGACATTACGGTTCCATCGGAAAAAAACAGTCAAGCACGCATCTTGCCAAACTAAAGCCGGCGGCTCAAGCCCGCTGGTTGCGTCATGCGTGCTGCAAATATTCGCTTAATGAACCTGCATGGGTGAAAATAGGTCTGCCTGAAACTCATTCATGAAGTCTTGTCCATGTTCCGCTGGTTCGAAAAACTGCTGCACCCGTTTCCCGAGGCCGCGCCCGCTACGCCGCCCAAAAACTTTCGTGCTTTCGTCTGGGCGGGCACGCAGGGGCTGAGAGTCCATCTTGTTCTGCTGATTCTGCTGACGGCGGGGATAGGGGCCTTCGAGGCGCTGCTGTTCGGCATCATGGGCAAGGTGGTGGACTGGCTGAGCGCAATACCGCCCGATCAGCTCTGGCAACAGGAGGGCGGCAAGCTGCTGCTTCTTGCGGTGATCCTGCTTTTGAGCACGCTGCTGGTGGGTTTGCAGAGTTTCGTCAAGCATCAGGGATTGGCCGGCAATTTCCCCATGCGGCTGCGCTGGGTCTTTCACCGCCACATGCTGAGCCAGAGCATGAGTTTCTATCAGGACGAGTTCGCCGGCCGCGTCGCCACCAAAGTGATGCAGACCGCGCTGGCCGTGCGCGACATGTGGTTCATCCTGGCCGACATTCTGGTTTATGTCAGCATTTATTTCCTTACGCTGGTGCTCATCGTCGGCAGTTTCAACCTCTGGCTGGTCCTGCCGTTTCTTGCCTGGCTCGCCTTGTACGTGGCGTCGCTTGCCCATTTCGTTCCGCGCCTCGGGCGTGTATCGCAGTCACAGGCCGATGCGCGTTCGCTGATGACCGGGCGTATTACCGATGCCTATACCAACATCGCCACAGTCAAGCTGTTCTCGCATGCCGGCCGCGAGGCAGGCTATGCCAGACACGCGATGCAGGAGTTTCTCGATGTGGTGCACCGGCAGATGCGTCTGGTGAGCGCGGTGGAACTGGTCAACCATGTGCTCAACATGCTGCTCATCATCAGCAGTTGCGGCATCGGCCTCTGGCTATGGACCAAGGGCGAGGTCGGCGCCGGCGGTATCGCTGCGGTGACGGCAATGGCCTTGCGGCTCAACGGGATTTCACACTGGGTGATGTGGGAGATGACTTCGCTGTTCGAGCAGGTCGGTACGGTGCAGGACGGCATCAATACCCTGTCACTGCCGCACAAGGTGCTGGACGCGCCGGCTGCGGTGCCGCTGGTGGTCAAGCGCGGCGAAATCAGATTCGAGTCGGTGAATTTTGCCTACGGCGGCGAACGCAAGGTGCTGGAGCAGTTTTCGCTGCATATCCGACCGGGCGAGAAGGTCGGGCTGGTCGGCCGTTCCGGTGCCGGAAAATCGACCATCGTCAATCTGCTGCTGCGATTCTATGACGTCGAATCCGGCCGCATACTGATCGATGGCAACGATATCTCGACAGTGACGCAGAACAGTTTGCGCGCCAATATCGGCATGGTCACGCAGGACACTTCTCTGCTACATCGCTCAGTGCGCGAAAATATTCTCTACGGCCGTCCCGATGCGACCGAGGCCGATATGATGCAGGCCGCCAGACGCGCAGAGGCTGACGACTTCATCAGCAAACTGAGCGATCCCAAAGGCCGCAAGGGCTACGATGCGCATGTCGGCGAACGCGGCGTCAAACTTTCCGGCGGACAGCGGCAGCGCATTGCGATCGCCCGGGTGATGCTGAAAGACGCGCCCATCCTGTTGCTGGATGAGGCCACCAGCGCGCTGGACTCCGAGGTGGAAGCAGCGATACAGGGCAGTCTCTACCGCCTGATGGAAGGCAAGACCGTGGTTGCTATCGCCCACCGGCTTTCAACGATTGCCGCGATGGATCGTCTGATCGTGCTGGATCAGGGGCGCATCGTCGAAGAGGGCGATCATCAGACCCTGCTCAACAACGGCGGGCTTTATTCGGTGCTTTGGGCGCACCAGAGCGGAGGATTCCTGGGTGAAGACCTTCAGGATGGCGAAGATTGAATGGGAGCGCACTATCCCTTGTTGGCAGGCGGGTTTTTGGCGCGCAATTTGCAGAATCAGGCTAAATGCCGGAAATTAAAAGACAATCTCTTGAAAATAATGGTTGACGTCAGGCAGGCATGCCAGTATAAAGCACGACAGGCGTTTGATTTTCGATTTTCTGCTGGTAATACCGACGGTTTCTTGAACACCAAACTTTCAGGGTGCCTCCCGATTTTTAGCAAGGAAGTAACATGGCAACAGGTAGCGTAAAGTGGTTCAATGATTCCAAGGGTTTCGGTTTTATTACCCCGGATGACGGTGGCGACGATTTGTTCGCGCACTTTTCCGCAATTGTAGATACAGGCTACAAGAGCTTGAAGGAAAACGAACGTGTAAGTTTTGATGTGACTGAAGGCCCCAAGGGCAAGCAGGCATCCAACATACAAAAGGTTTAAACCTGCAAGGTTTTAAGCTTCAAGTATAAAGTTACACAAGATTCGTTAAAACGGCCTGTGGGTTAAAATCCACAGGCCGTTTTTATTTGTCCGGAGACATCATGAACGATGAGTCGCAGGCGCTGAAATCAGCTGTGGAATCCGCGTTGAATGGCGATTGGCACCGCGCACACCAGATCGCCCAGGATTCCGCTCACCCGCTGGCACACTGGTTACACGCCGTGTTGCACAAAATCGAGGGCGATGAGTGGAACAGCCGCTACTGGTACAGAAGAACCAGCCGGCAGTATGAGGATTACACTGACAGCACAGCCGAGCTCAGGGCGATACTGCAGATCCTCAGCGCAGCATGATTCAGTCGTAACCACCCCATTCGAGCCGGATTCCGGCAAGCGCCGCAGCGGCTTCCATCTGCGCGATGGCATCTTCCAGCTTATCCAGATAGACAAAGGCGGTTTCCTGATGAAAACCGGTGACCATCACCGGTTTTTTTGCGTCCAGCAGTTTCTTGAAAATTTCCAGCAACTGCGCAGTGCTGGTGTAGTCCATCAGTCCGGCGTTGTTCGGATAGTGCCAGAGTCCCCCGGTCAGCATGCGCGGCTGGTCCAGTACCGAGGCCTGCGGATGCAGTTGTCGTAGCAGTTTCAGCATGCTGCTGTCCTCGCCCCACTTCTCAGTCAGCAGTGACGGAGGCAGACTGGAACTATCCCAGAAAAATCCGTTGGCGTGCAGTGCTGCTGTCAGCTTCGGGCCGAACTGCCAGCCACCGGCGCGGAAATGCCGCGGCCGTGCAAAACCCTGAGCCGTCAACAGATTCGCGCTGCAGGCTACCAGCTTGCTCAGTTCTTCGGTGCTGTAGGCATATTCCAGACTGACGGTATAACCGCATTCCTTGCCGGGACAGTGTTCGTCGGCATCGGCGAAGGAAGGGGTGGTGCGGTACGGAATTTCGCAGCGTTGCATCAGGAGTTTCCAGCCATGCAGATGCAGGCCCTGGGTATCGATCGGCAGCAGTGTCGAATCAATTTGCGTCTTGATTTGCTCTGCATCCGCGCCCGGTCGCAGAAAGTAGACCGGATTGAGCAGATGCAGCATGGGAATGTGCGGATGCCGCGCGCGAAAGCGGCGCATTGCATCCAGGTTTTCTTCATCCAGCGACCAGCCTTCCCAGTCCACCGTGATGTAGACCGTGATGACAGGTGTGTTCGGAGCGGGTTCTGTTTCGTTGGCGTTTGCAAGACCTGCTGACAGGCTCAGCATCCAACATGACAGCAGGAGTCTCAACATGGCAGAATTTCGTCTGGCGTATCGATGTTTGGCAGGCGTGCCGGCGCGGATGCCAGTTTCCGGCGAGGAGTGATATGAGAAATCAGGCGGCATTGTTTGCGGCGCTGGCGCGCTCGCGTTTCCGCAGCAGTTTCCGGCTGAGCGCGGAAGACATGACCTATCTGCGCGACAAAGGCTTGCCTTTGGTGATGCGTCACGCCGCCGATTTCATCGACCGGCGGCTGGCACCGGCGCACATTGCCAACGATGGCAAACAGACGCCGTTCCGCGGTCATCCGGTGTTTGTTGCCCAGCATGCCACCGCCTGTTGCTGCCGCAGTTGTTTGCAGAAATGGCATCATATCCCGGCTGGACACGCGCTCAGCGCCGCAGAAAAGCACTATGTGCTGAGCGTGTTGCAGTACTGGATGCAATTGCAATTGCAGGCGTCATCCGTTTAACCCAGGCTGGTGTCCAGAATCATCATGACGGCGAAACCCAGCATCAGCCCGATCGTGGCCGAAGTCTGGTGGCCGTTCCGATGGGTTTCCGGGATGACTTCGTGTGAAACGACGAAAATCATCGCGCCCGCCGCCAGACCCAGGCCGACCGGATAGGCCAGCGCGAAGCCGCTGGAGAGACCGACGCCGAGAAATGCGCCGACCGGTTCCAGCAGGCCGCTGAGGGCGGCGACCAGCACGGCCTTGCCGGCGGTGAATCCGGC
>JBEDHT010000166.1:0-2907 GCA_041174025.1 Pseudomonadota bacterium | reverse complement strand
GGCACCATCATGGGTACTTCGCGTTTCCTCAAGGAACAGAATCCGGACATCCGCATCATCGGCGTGCAGCCGGAAGAGGGCGCGCAGATTCCCGGTATCCGCAAATGGCCGGAAGAATACCTGCCGAAGATTTACGACAAATCCCGCATCGATGAACTGGTGTATGTGGGCCAGGCGGACGCTGAGAAAATGACGCGGCGGCTGGCGGCGGAAGAAGGCATTTTTGCCGGGATTTCCTCCGGCGGCGCCTTGTATGCTGCCCTGCAGCTATCGAAAAAGGTGGAGAACGCGGTGATCGTTTCCATCGTCTGCGACCGTGGCGACCGCTACCTTTCGACCGGCGTGTTCCCTTCCTGATGTGAGACTGTCGCGCATTCCGCGTTTCATCATCAAGCCAGCCCTGCTGTTCGGGCTGGCTTTGTTTTCCCTGCAGGCTCATGCCGTCAGCAGCATCAGCATCCGCGTCGGGCATCTGCAATCCGGGGCAGCGGAGTTGCGTGATCTCAAGCTGGATTATTCGCTGGCAAGCAATAGATTGGCGCTCAGCAGCCGCTACAAAGAGGCCGGGGATGGCGACTGGCAGCAAGCGGGGCTGGATTGCGCCAGACTGCTCAATTCCGCAGCAGATACCTGGCAATGCGAGCAGGGGCGACTGAAGGCGGGTCAGATCGATGTGCCGTTTGCGCTCAAGTTTATCCGCAAGACTGACCGGCGCACGCAAAACATTCGTGCCGAGCTGGCGCTGACAAAGGCCGCTTTCAGCGATGCTGCCGGTTTGCGTGCGGGCGAGAATGTCAGTGGCAATCTCGTGCTGCAGGCGAGCCGCACTGCACAATCCTGGCGCTGGCAACTGGAGGCGGACTGGAACGCTGGCGAAGTGTTCTGGCAACCTTTCTATATCGCGCTGGCCGGCAACCGCGGTGAGGGTCACAGCCTGCGCGCGCGGGGAGCAATGGACGCGCAAAGCATCAGTATCGACGATGCCAGGCTGTCGTTGTTCGATGTCGGTGCCGCCGATTTCAGCGCCGAGCTGCGCCGTGCTGACCGCCACCTGCATCACCTTCATCTGACGACCGGCACGGTCAATCTGGAAACGCTTTATCCCCTGATACTGAAACCATTGCTGGAGAAAACCGCGCTCAATAATCTTGAGTTGGCGGGCCGGGGGGATTTGCGCCTGCACATGCGCGATGGTGAATTGAAATCGGCGCAGCTCAATTTGCAGGAGGCAGATATCGAGGATCGCAACGGGCGTTTTGCGCTCTACAAGATCAATGCGACGCTCCCCTGGGATTACGATCAACCGCAGAATCTCAGCCTGGCTTATGCAGGCGGCCATCTGTTGCGGGTACCGCTCGGCAGGGCGGATATCGTTGCGGCGGTCAACCGGTATGCCTTGACTGCCAGCCGCATCGAACTGCCGGTATTCGATGGCGGTTTACGGCTGAAGAATGTGTCGGCGGCATGGATAGACAAACAATGGCACTGGCATCTGCGCGCCGATATTCTGCCGATCGACATGGCGGAACTGAGCCGCGCCCTGCATTGGCCGGTGATGCAGGGCCAGGTGGCGGCGACCATACCGCTGGTGACCTATAGCCGCGGCGATTTGAACACAGACGGCGACATGCGTTTCGAGCTGTTCGACGGCAGCATTACGGTCAAAAATCTCGCCATGCAATCGCCCCTGGGCATAGCGCCCAGACTGGCGGCCGATCTGGAAATGCGCAATCTCGACCTCGGCACACTGACCCGCACATTCTCGTTCGGCGCCATCGAGGGCAAGCTGGATGGCGATGTCAAAACGCTGCGGCTGGCAAACTGGAAACCCGTGCACTTCGACGCGGCGATTTACAGCAGCCCCGGCAAATACCCGAAAAAAATCTCGCAGCGCGCGGTGGAGAATATTTCCTCGCTCGGCGGTGCAGGCGCGGCAGCGGCCATCCAGCGCAGTTTTCTGCGTTTCTTCGATCAATTCAACTACGACAGGCTGGGACTCAACTGCAGGCTGCGCAACGATACCTGCGAGATGAGCGGCGTCGAGTCAACCAGCGAAGGATATGTCATCGTTAAGGGCAGAGGCATCCCGTCGATTACGGTCTTGGGATACAATCGAAACGTAAGCTGGGGTGAACTGCTGGAGCGCCTGAAACGCGTGACAGCAGGCAATAGCAAGCCCATCATCGAGTAAAACCGCAAACAGGAAAACACCATGAAAGCACATCCAACAGCAGGATTACTGATGCTGGCCCTCGCCGCAATCCTGAGCGCCTGTGTCACCATCAACATCTACTTTCCCGCTGCCGCCGCAGAAAAGGCCGCCGACAGGCTGGTCGACGAGGTCTGGCAGTTGAAAGACAAGGCGCCTGCACCGGCACCTGCCGATCAGCCAGCGCCAGCCGGCAACTAAAGGAACCATCATGAACAAATACATACTCTCCGTATTCCTGCTTTTGAGCAGCTTTTTGCTGCCGCTTTCGGCCAGTGCTGCCGACCTTGAAATCAACACTCCGGCCATCGCCGCCATCAAAAACAGCATGCAGGCGCGCCATGCCCAGCTGGAACCGCATTACGCCAGCGGCGCGGTCGGTCTCACGCGCGACGGCCTGGTAGCGGTGCGCGATGCCAACGCGGTCCCACTCAAGGACCGTCAGGCGCTCAACGCGCTGGTTGCAGCAGAAAACAAGGACCGTAACGCGCTCTATAAGGAAATTGCCGTGGCCAACCAGAACCCGCAATGGGAGTCCGATATCCGCAATACCTTCGCGCAGAAATGGGTGGAGAAGGCGCGCGCGGGGTGGTGGTATCAGGCAGCTTCCGGCTGGACTCAAAAATAACCAGCCTGCTCAAATGCCTGCGACGATACATCACTGTGTTGCGCGGTGCTCATTCCCTCGCCGTACTATC
>JBEDHT010000165.1:0-4763 GCA_041174025.1 Pseudomonadota bacterium | reverse complement strand
ATATAAATGCGAATAATTCGCATTACTATGATCAGTTAGAATCAAAGCTTGAACAAAGCACTGCTGATCAGTGATTTATTAGTGGTGGATCCAGCCTGTACATGAAGACATTACCGAATACCGGGACAGCTCCGCGCCCTGCCCAACCTCCCAGGGTGGACAGCACAACCCTATTCGGTAACGCGCGTGAGCTCATCATCCGCCATGGCAACGAGGAGTACCGTTTGCGCATGACCAGCCAGGGCAAACTGATCCTCACAAAATAAGGGTCATGACCAGAACAGAGGTCTGGTCATGACCCCAAAATAATCGTGCAGTAATTTTCAATCCATCAGCCAGCCAGCACATCACTGCAAGCCAGCCAATAAAAAATTCATCAAGGGAATAAAATGGCAAACAACAGCAACATATTCAAACCGCGCATGATTGCGCTTGCGGTTTCGGCGGCAGTGCTTCTACCCATGCATTCAATGGCAGCTGAAATTCAATTACCCCGGATTGATGTTATCGGCGAGCAGGAAAATGCTGTCGCCAAACAGCCGGGCTCGGTCGCCATCATCACTGAAGAGGAACTGCAGCTGCAGCAGCCGCTTTCAGTACAAGACGCGCTGAAATCCGTTCCCGGCGTTGTTATCCGCGAGGAAGAAGGCTACGGCTTCATTCCCAATATCGGCATGCGCGGCCTCAACCCCAACCGCAGCCAGAAGCTGCTGGTACTGGAAGACGGTGTACCGATAGCTCCCGGCCTGTTCCTCGCCAATGAATCCTACTACAGCCCGCGCATCGAGCGCATGCAGAGCATCGAGGTGCTGAAAGGCGCCGCCAGCCTGCGCTATGGCCCGACGACCATCGGCGGCGTCATCAATTACAAGACCAAGGATCCTGAAGACGGTGTCCGTGTTACTGCCAAGGCCGGTACGCACGGTTATCAGCTGTTCGGTTTCGATGCCGGCGGCACCTCGCCTTCCAACGAAGCGGTTGCCGGCATCAGCATCGTCACTGCCAAGGGCGATGGTTTCCGCGACAACGAATTCGACATGACCGATGTCGTGCTCAAAGGCGGCATGCAACTGACCGACAATCAATGGATCAGCGCGAAATTCACCTATTACGATAACGAGGTCAACACCTCTTATGTCGGCCTGCGCCCCAACGAATACCGCCGCAATCCGGACAAGAACCCGGCCCCGAACGACTACTTCATTACCGACCGCAAATCATTCGACGTCAACCACGAGTGGGAGATCAACGATTCGGTCAGGCTCAACACCCTGCTCTACTGGGCCGAACTGCAACGTGACTACTGGCGTCGAGACGTCGCCAGCAGAACTGCAGATGGCACAACATTTGTAGCCTGCGGCGGTGCCAATTACTGTATGTCCGGCCGTAACCGCAATTTCGAGATGATGGGCATAGACTCACGCCTGTTCATCACGCACAACACGTTCGGCATCAAGAACGAAACCGAAATCGGCATCCGGCTGCACAGCGACGAACTGCGCAACCAGACCGTGCGCTCGAAAACCAACCCGAATGCGCGTTCTGGCGATCTGACCGGCGACGAAACCCAGAAAGCCGATGGTGTAGCGCTGTTCGTGCAGAACCGCTTCGAGTTAACCGACAAAATCGCGGTCACACCCGGCCTGCGTGTCGAAAGCTATGACCAGAAACGTACCAATGAAATAAGCAAAGTCTCCGGCAAGACCAACAATACCGAAGTCATGCCCGGCGTCGGCATGACCTGGCAGATCGTGCCTGAAGCACAACTGTTTGCCGGGGCTTTCAGGGGCTTTTCACCTGCCATGGTGGCCACCGCCATCAGCAGCGATGGCGTCGACCAGCAACTCGATGCCGAACGCTCGACCAATTACGAAGTCGGCGTGCGCGGCTCACTGCAGCGCTTGAGCTATGAAGCCACCTATTTCCGCATGGATTTCGACAACCAGATCGTCAACCAGAGCCTGTCGGGTGGTATCAATCAGGCGAATGGCGGCAAGACGCTCAATGAAGGACTGGAGCTGGGCCTGGCCTATGACCTCACCGGTGGCTGGAGCGTGGACGGCAACGCAACCTGGCTGCCGACCGCTGAATTCAGGAATGACTCGCTCGGCCCGGATGGCAATCGCCTGCCCTATGCGCCAAAATTCACCAGCAACCTCAACCTGAACTACAAGATCGGTGATTTCAGAACCACTTTGGGCGCCTATTATGTTTCTGAACAGTATGTCGATGCAGCCAACACCAAGGCAGAAAGCACCGATGGCACCAAGGGCGAAATCGACGCTTATACGGTTTTCAACCTCAGCGCGTTCTACGACATCAACAAACATTGGAGCGTATTCGGTACCGTGCGCAACCTGGCTGACAGAAAGTACATCACCAGCCGCAATCCTGACGGCATATTCCCCGGTGCAGAACGAAATGCGGAAATCGGCGCCAGCTACAAGTTCTGATCTGGCGACAAGTTCCAATCTCCTCGATAGCAGAGAAGTTGCCCCCACCACGGTGGGGGCTTTTTTATGTGCGAATGGAGAAATTGCTGTATGCCGGAATATCATCACCTGCCAGACATGAAAAATTTGATAAGATTGGCAGTACCGATCATGCACGCTATGACACACATGCAAAGCCAGTCATCATGAACCGCAGAGAGTGGCTCCAGTTGAGCCTTGCCGCCTCGCTCAGTCTCACCGCAAGCAGTTGCGGCTTGAAGCGATCACAGCCGGTGCGTATCGCCGCGCACATGTGGCCGGGTTACGAATTTCTTTATCTCGCCCGCTCGCTCGACGTCATGGACCCTGCTCTGGTCCGGCTGGTTGAAACGCCCAATGCCACCGCCAATATCCGGGCGCTCGGCTCGAACGTCGTTGAAGGCGCCTGCCTGACGCTGGATGAAGCGCTGACTGCGCTGGAGCGGGGCATACGGCTCAGCGTGGTTTGCGTGCTGGATGTATCGATGGGCGCAGATGCGTTGCTGGTTCCTGCCAATGTTGAATCCCTGGCTGGCATCAAAGGCCTGAGGATAGGTGTGGAACACACCGCGACCGGCGCGGTAATGCTCGACGCTTCACTGAAGGCGGCCGGGTTGTCGCCTGATGATATCGAGATTGTTTATCTGAGCATCGATGAGCATATACAGTCCTATCACAACGGTCTGGTTGAAGCGCTGGTGACATATGAACCGGTCAAGAATCAGCTGATCAAGGCCGGCATGAAACCGGTGTTTACCAGCGGCGAAATTCCCGGCAACATCATCGACGTGATCACCGTGCGCACAGACGTGTTGAACCAGCAACGGGAAGGTATAAGAGAAGCCGTACAAGGCCATTTCAGGGCGCTCGAACGCTGGCAGGCCGACCCGGAAAAATACGCAGGCTACCTGGCCAAGCGACTCAATGTACCGCACGCCGACATCACCGGATTGTTCAGCGACCTGGAATTGCCGGACAGGATGGCAAATCGTCAATGGCTCGGCGGCACGCAAGCTAGAATCATGGAAACGGCACGTCATCTTGGCGAAACCATGCTGGCATCCGGCCTGCTCCACACCATGCCGGATATCAGCCTGTTGGCCAACGACAGTTTTCTGGACTAGGGTGTATTCACACTCATCCGCATGGCAAAAGAAACCTACCCCGCCAGGCTCGCCAGACTGATTTTCATCTGGGGCATCGCCACAGCCTTTTTTCTGTTGCTGCTCTCGGTGTTGACCAGTTTCACCATCTCGCAAAGCCGGATTTCGGAAGAAGCAGAGAACCTTGGGCGCTCGGAAATTGCCCGTATCGGGCTGGTCGCCGAACGCACAACCAGCAAGGATCGTTTTCTTCTGAAGGAAATTATCTCGCAGTCGGCAACGGATCCGCGTTTCGAGCAGATTCTGGTACTGGACCCCGAGCGCAACGTCGTTTTCTCAAGCCGCATCGAAAACATAGGCAAACCTGCAACCTCCATATCCGGCATTGAAAAATCCATTCTGACAGCACTGGAAAAACAGGGGCCGTTGCTGACGGTATCCGACAGACGATCCTCCAGCATGTCTTTCGCCCAGTCTTTCGATTGGCCTCCGGCGGCCGGCCAGATCAGGAGTACGCGGCTGGGCGTCGTGCTGGTGGTCATCAATCTGCAGATCATGAAAGATCAACGTTGGGGCGAGATCATGACCGAGGAGCTGACTATTTCAGGTCTTTTCAGCGTCATCCTTTTGTTTCTGCTGATCGGTGTTTATTTCACGATCAAACAGCCCTTGCAGGAACTGACCATGGCGGCTGACAGATTCAAGGCCGGTGATTTCAGCTACGTTATCCGCCCATTGGGTATTGCCGAAATGCGCGAAGTGGGCGATTCGTTCAACATGATGTCGAATGAAATCAGCGACAAGTTGAATGAGTTGCAGCAGTCGGAATTCAAGTTCCGCAGCCTGATCGAGTGTTCTCCGGCCGGAATTGTCGCTTTCGACGACAAAGGCCGTCTGGCCTATCAGAACAGCGCATTCAGCACCATGACCGGGCTGGCGGCATCGACGCTGACAAATATCAGCGAAGCCGAATTCGGCGCCGCCTTACAAAAACTGTGCGGCAAAGGCATTCCGCAACCTGAAGCTGACGCGCCAGCCGTCATCATTGAGTTCCAGAATCCGGATTTACATGTCGTCTCGCATTTCATCCTCAAACTCGACCGCGCCCAGATTCAATCCATCCACTACTTCCAGGACATCACCGAACTATCCAAGATCGACCGCATGAAATCGGAATTCATCACGACAG
>JBEDHT010000164.1:0-2851 GCA_041174025.1 Pseudomonadota bacterium | reverse complement strand
TATAAACCCTGGCTTCTACAATCGTATAGCCCGTTCGCTCGAAGAAACCGCAGATGTGTGCGAAGAGGTCGTCACGGTCCGGCGTGTAGATCATGATCTGAATGCCGTCACCGGCCGGGCCGAGTCTTGCGCGTACGATCACGTCTCTGGTGGTAGCGTGGGGCATGATGAGCCTGGTGTGCCACGCGATTTCCTGTGCTTCGTAGCGAAGAAAATATTGCTGGCCCAGGTTGTGCCACAAACTCTGGTAGCTTTCCGGCTTGATGCCGTAATAACCCAACTTCTCCATTGCCTGCTGCTGTCGCAGCTTGATTTCCATTTCTGTATCGGCAGCATCGCCGCGCAGAACCCGTTGCGTGGCAAAAAACAGATTTTCCAGCAGCTTGGCTTTCCAGGCATTCCATACCTTGGGGCTGGTGCCGCGAATGTCGGCAACCGTCAGCAGATAAAGCGCGGTCAAATGTCGCTCATCCTTCATTCTGGCAGCAAACTGCCTGATGACAGCGGGATCGGACAAGTCCGCTTTCTGTGCGACACTGGACAGAGCGAGATGAGATTCGACCAGCCAGGCGACAAGCTCGCTGTCTTGCCTTGGCAGACCGTGCTGCAGGCAGAATTTTCTTGCATCGACCGCACCAAGCGTCGAGTGGTCGCCGCCGCGGCCTTTTGCAATGTCGTGAAACAATGCGCCGAGATAGAGCAGATGTGGGGCGTCGAATTCGGCAAACAGACGGCTGCAAAGCGGAAACTCATGATTGAATCTGGGCAGTGCAAAGCGCCGCAGGTTGCGCAACACGTTGAGGATATGCTCATCGACGGTATATACGTGGAACAGGTCGTGCTGCATCTGGCCGACGATACGGCCAAAAGCGGGAATGTATCTGCCCAGTATGCCGTACCGGTTCATCAGCCTGAGCGTGCGGGTAACGCCTACCGGCTCCTGCAGGATGCCGAGGAATAGTGCCTTGTTTCTGGCCGACTGACGAAACTCGCTGTTGACCAGGCTTTTTACGCGGTAAAGAGCTCTCAGCAGGTTCGGGCTCATGCCCTTGAGTTCCTGGTGTTGCTCAAGCAGCAGGAAGCTTTCCATGATGGCAGATGGATAACGCTGCAGAATGCTGGCTGACTTGATGTCGAGCAAGCCATGCCGGGCCTCGAAGCGTGCATTGATAGCGGTCGCGGTGGGCTCTGCAATATGCAGATGGGTCTCAAGCAGTTGCAGCAAAATGTCGTTCATCAGGCCGATGAATTTCGCGCTTTGATAAAAGCCCTGCATCAATTGCTCACTGGCGCGGCGCTTCGGTGTGTTGGCAAGGCCCAGGCTTCTCGCCAGTTCATTCTGAAAGTCGAATACCAGTCTGTCCTCGCGGCGTTTGGCCAGATAGTGCAGGCGCACGCGCAACATTTGCAGGTGACGTTCATGGCGGCGGATCTGGCGTGCTTCCTTTTCGGTAATCAGGCCATGCTTGACCAGTCCGTTCCAGTCGTGGCCCAGTCCCTGGCTGCGGCTGATCCAGAGAATGTTCTGCAAATCGCGCAAGCCGCCCGGGCTTTCCTTGATATTGGGTTCCAGGTTATAGGCAGTGTCGTTGAAGCGGGCATGACGCTGGCGCTGCTCCTGCATCTTGGCCAGGTAGAATTCCGCCGGCTTGACCAGTTTCTCGATCTCATTGCCGAATTGGCGGTAGAGGTGTTTATCGCCCGCGAGATAGCGCGCTTCCAGCATATTGGTTTGCACCGTGACATCACGCGCGGCTTCTTCCACGCACTCATGCAGGTTTCTGACGCTATGGCCGACAGCGAGCCCGATATCCCAGAACAGGCCGATCAGCAGCTCGATCGATTGCTGGGTTTTCCTGTCCGCCGCAACCGGCAGCAGGATAAGCAAATCGACATCGGAATAGGGGAACAATTCGCTCCGGCCGTAACCGCCGACTGCGATCAGGCAAACACCGGGGTCAATTTCGGCGTTTTGCCAGATATCCTGCAATAGCCGGTCTACCAGCTTGCTGTGTTGCTTGAGCAGGCGGGGGGTGTTGGCGTCTTTGAAGAAGCGCTCTTTGAGTATTGCCTGATCGGCCTGCAGACGCTGGCGCCAGACTCTGGCAAAACCCTCCGGCGAATGCGTTTGCAGACTGACACGCATGCTAGATGATGCCGGGTACGGCCGGTGTTCCGGCGGAGACGGTCAGAACCTCATAACCGCTCTCAGTGACAAGTACGGTATGTTCCCATTGCGCGGAGAGGCTATGGTCCTTGGTGACGATGGTCCAGCCGTCGTTGAGTTGCTTGATGTCGCGTTTGCCGGCATTGATCATGGGTTCAATCGTGAATATCATGCCGGCCTGCAATTTGAGACCGGCGCCGGGTCGGCCGTAATGCAACACCTGCGGGTCTTCATGGAATTTTTTGCCGATACCGTGACCGCAGAATTCGCGTACTACAGTGTAGCCGTTTTTCTCGGCGTAGCTTTGTATCGCATGGCCGATATCACCTAAAGTGGCACCAGGCTTTACCTTGGCGATGCCCAGCCACATGCATTCGTAGGTGATCTCGCACAAACGTCTGGCTTGAATCGACGGTTCGCCCACAGAAAACATGCGGCTGGTATCACCGTGGTAACCATCCTTGATGACGGTAATGTCGATATTGACGATATCGCCGTTCTTCAAAACCTTGGGACCGGGAACGCCGTGACAGATCTGGTGATTGACCGAGGTGCAGATCGACTTGGGGTAGGGCGCGTGTCCGGGCGGCGCGTAGTTGAGCGGTGCGGGAATGGTTTTCTGCACATCGACCATGTAATCGTGGCACAGTTTGTCCAGCGCTTCTGTGGTAATGCCAGGCTTGA
>JBEDHT010000163.1:0-10163 GCA_041174025.1 Pseudomonadota bacterium | reverse complement strand
AGAAAGTCATGCAGCTGGTGAGCGGCCAAGGCCTGATACTGTTGGCGAGCCGTTATGAAGGTGTCGATGAGCGCCTTTTGGCCAGCCAGGTGGATGAAGAGATTTCGATCGGCGACTATGTGCTTTCCGGCGGTGAACTGCCAGCCATGGTGCTGCTGGATGCCATTGTGAGGCAGTTGCCGGGCGCCTTGGGCGACGCAGATTCGGCAGCAGAGGATTCGTTTGTGGATGGTTTGCTGGACTGTCCGCATTACACCCGTCCGGAAATTTACAAGGGTGTGAAGGTGCCGGAGGTTTTGATGTCCGGCAACCATGCAAAGATCAAGCAATGGCGCCTCAAAATGTCGTTGCAGAGAACCCGGGCAAAACGTCCGGATTTACTGGCCGCAAGGCCGTTGTCAAAAGAGGAGTCTCGGCTGCTGAAGGAAATTGAGCAGGAACAAGACTCGCATAACTAGAAGGAGCAACAGAATGGCTAATATTATTGAAATGCTGGAAAAGGAAGAGATTGCCCGTCTCGGCAAGAACATTCCTTCTTTCGCGCCCGGTGACACCGTAGTGGTAGGCGTCAACGTTGTTGAAGGTACCCGTAAGCGCGTTCAGGCGTATGAAGGTGTCGTGATCGCGATTCGCAATCGCGGACTCAATTCTTCCTTCATCGTCCGCAAGATTTCTTCCGGCGAGGGTGTCGAGCGTACATTCCAGACTTACTCACCGCTGATCGCCAGCATCGAAGTCAAGCGTCGCGGCGATGTTCGCCGCAGCAAGCTTTACTATCTGCGCGAGCGTTCCGGCAAGTCCGCACGCATCAAGGAAAAGCTGAAAGCACGTGACAAGGAAGTCATGGCGCCAGAAGCAGCCGCAGAGTAATTCTGCTGATCCATCAAAAGCCCCGAGTTTCGGGGCTTTTTTATTTGCGCTAACATAAGGCATGAACCCACCATTTGATGCGGTCGTTGCAGCCCCGTTCGGCAGTGTCGGCATTCGGGTCAGCGATGATTTTCTGTTGGCGCTGGAGCTTTTGCATATGCCGCTTGAACAGCGGCTTCCCGGCCAGCCTTTTATCCGGCATGTCGCCACACAGCTGACGCGATATTTTGAGGATCCGCTTTCAGCGCTCGATCTGCCGTTAGCACTGGTGGGAACATCTTTCCAGAAGCGTGTCTGGCGCGCCATTGCAGAAATCCCGCCCGGAAAAACCATGACTTACAGCGCGCTTGCCCAGCGCGTCGGCTCGGGCCCTCGCGCTGTTGCCAATGCCTGCGGGGCCAACCGGCTACCGTTGCTGATTCCATGTCATCGCGTGGTGGCAAAAAACGGCATCGGCGGTTTCATGCAGGGCGCCGAAGGCGGGCTCGCCATCAAGGCCTGGTTATTGCGCCACGAGAGCGGGCGATGAGCGACGACAATCAGGCGCTGCTCGATCACTTCATCGATCATCTCTGGCTGGAAGACGGCCTGTCGAAAAATACCTTGCAGAGTTACCGTCTCGACCTGACTGCATTTGCGGCCTGGCTGCAACAGAACGAAAACAAGCTGCTCGATCAGGCTGTTCAGGCCGATATCCAGCAATATCTGGCCGTCAGATTCCCGCAGAGCCGGCCACGTAGCATCAGCCGGCTGATTGCCAGCCTGCGACGCTTCTATCGTCATGCGCTCAGAGAGCAGCGCATCACGCTGGACCCTACCCTGCATATTGATTCACCGAAACTGCCGCGTTCATTGCCCAAGAGTTTGAACGAGGAAGAGGTCGAAGCGCTGCTCGATGCGCCCGTGACTGCTCAACCGATAGGCTTGCGCGACCGCGCCATGCTGGAGTTGCTCTATGCCTGCGGCTTGCGCGTTTCCGAACTGGTGGGCTTGAAAGTGACGGAAGTCAGTCTGCAGGAAGGCGTTATCCGTGTCACCGGCAAAGGCAGCAAGACCCGGCTGGTACCGATGGGTGAGGAAGCGGTCGAGTGGATTGGCCGCTATCTGAAAGATGCCAGACCCGGGATTCTGCAAAAGCGTCTGAGCGACAGCCTCTTTGTTACCCAGCGCGGCGAGGCCATGACGCGCCAGGCGTTCTGGTATCTGATCAAGCGTTATGCCTTGCAGGCAGGTATTCAAAAGCCGATGTCGCCGCATGTGCTGCGCCATGCTTTTGCCACGCATCTGCTCAATCACGGCGCCGACCTCAGAGTGGTGCAGCTGTTATTGGGGCACGCGGATATTTCCACGACCCAGATCTACACGCATGTGGCGCGCGAGCGGCTCAAGCAACTGCATTCCATACATCATCCCAGAGGCTAGGGCGTGTTCAAATTGGCGCTCATCAACTCTGTGGCGCATGTCTTTCAATGATGACGCCCAAAGCTTTCAGCCCGGGTAATATGGCTGGCTTGGCGACTTTGATCTTGACCACTGGCGCGCCGAACTCCTTCATGATCAGCTGACAGAGGTGCTCTGCGAGTGCTTCGACCAGCTTGAAGCTGTTGATTTGCAGTGTTTCGCGAATGCGGGCGACAACCTGGCCGTAGTCGATGGTATCTTCGATCGCATCAGACAGGCAGGCGCGGCTGTGCGGCATGCCGATTTCGATGTCGAGCACGATGGTTTGCGGGGTCATCTGTTCCCAGTCGGGTACGCCAAGTCTGGTTTCGACTCTGACTTCGCTTAGAAATATGGTGTCCATGGTTTAGAATCCTCTCTTGTCGCATTTTAGAGCATTCGTCATGGTTGAAGCAGGCTTTGTAATCGCCGCCTATCTGTTGGGTTCCATCTCTTTCGGTATTCTGATGAGCAAGGTTTTCGGCCTGCCGGACCCGCGAACAGTCGGTTCCGGCAATCCGGGGGCGACCAATGTGCTGCGCAGCGGCAAGAAGCTGGCAGCTTTGCTCACCCTGCTCGGCGATGCCTTCAAAGGCTATCTGGCGGTATGGGCAGCGGCGGCTTACGGCCTCGGTGAAATGGGGATTTGTCTGGTGGCCTTGTCCGTATTCATCGGCCATCTTTACCCGGTCTATTACGCGTTCAAGGGCGGCAAAGGCGTGGCAACGGCGCTCGGGGTATTGCTGGCGGTATCGCCGTGGCTTGGTTTGTCGGTGTTGCTGACCTGGATACTGGCTTTCGCTATCTGGCGCTACTCCTCGCTGGCGGCAATTCTGGCGGCACTGTTGTCGCCGCTGTTCGCCTGGCACCTGTTCGGCGGCCCGGACATCTATTTTGCAACGACGGTGTTGCTGGCGTTGTTGCTGATCTGGCGTCACCGCAGCAATATCCGCAACCTGCTGAGCGGTACCGAGGGTGGTTTCGGCAAGGGTAAATCCTAGGTAATTTTTATTCAGCTAAACACTGATTTATCCGGTTCTGTCGTTCCGGCGCAGGCCGGAAGCCGGTTAAACCAAGGCGCTGGATACCGGCCTGCGCCGGTATGACGAATAAATCAGCGCTTTCTCAGGGCTTCTGCAGTTCTGCCAGATCCCAGCGTGGCCGCACGGTGAAGTTGTGGTCTTGATTAGCTGCTTGTTCCGCAGACAGGTTTTTCAGCCGCATGGCCCCGGCAAAGGCAATCATGGCGCCGTTATCGGTGCAGAATTCCAGCCGCGGGTAACTGACCTTGCACATTCTCCGAGCAGTTGCCTGATTCAGGCGCTCGCGCAATCTGGCGTTGGCGCCGACGCCACCCGAGACGATCAGGCTGTCGAGGCCGGTGTCGCGCAATGCCGCCATGCATTTGGCCGTCAGCACTTCGGTCACGGCTTCCTGAAATTCAAAGGCGATATCGGCTTTGGTTGCTTCCGGCAGTTCGCCATGTAGTGCCTTTTGTTCGTTGACAATTCCGAGCACAGCGGTTTTGAGGCCGCTGAAACTGAAATTGAGGTCGCCGCTGTGCAGCAGGGGCCGTGGCAGCTTGAATTTGCCGGGCTGACCCTGCTTGGCCAGCCTCGAGAGTGCCGGGCCGCCGGGATAGCCCAGCCCCAGCAGCTTTGCGGTTTTGTCGAAAGCCTCGCCTGCCGCGTCGTCCAGAGTGTCACCCAGCAGTTCATAATCGCCGATGGTGGAAACCCGCATCAGCTGTGTATGGCCGCCGGAGACCAGTAATGCCACAAAAGGGAAGGCGGGCGGATTTTCTTCCAGCAGTGGCGCCAGCAGATGGCCTTCAAGGTGGTGCACGCCCAGCGTGGGAACATTCAGTGTGAACGCCAGCGCCTCGGCAATGCTGGTGCCGACCAGCAATGCACCGGCGAGACCTGGGCCTTGCGTATAGGCGATGCCGTCAATATCGCCGAGTTGTCTTGCGGCAGTTTTCAACACATGTTGGGTGAGAGGCAGCGCACGGCGGATATGGTCGCGCGAGGCGAGCTCAGGTACGACGCCGCCATATTCCGCATGCATGTCGATTTGTGAATGCAGGGCGTGTGCCAGCAGGCCCTGCTCCGTGTCGTATAGCGCGATTCCGGTTTCGTCGCAGGAAGATTCGATGCCAAGGACTAACACGATATGAATAAAGTCTTTGATAAAGATTGATAAAAGGTGAATCGGCGGCTAGAATAGCAGACTTTTCAAAAGAACCTCAAGGAATTGAGCTGAATGTCTACTGTACGAGTTAAAGAGAACGAACCGTTTGACGTGGCACTGCGCCGCTTCAAGCGCATGATTGAAAAAACCGGCTTGCTGACCGATCTGCGCGCTCGTGAGTTTTACGAGAAGCCAACCTGGGAGCGCAAGCGCAAGGCTGCTGCTGCTGTGAAGCGTCACTATCGCCGCATTCGCAACCAGACGCTGCCTGCCAAGCTTTACTAAGCCCGGCCTCATTTAGCCCGGCCTGATTTACGGAATTCCCTGCATGCGCACAGAGGCTATGCTTCTGTGCGCATGCACATTTTCATCATGACGCTTAAAGCCCGTATTACCGAAGACATGAAAAACGCCATGCGCGCGAAGGATACCGCGCGTCTGGGCGCGATTCGCCTGTTGCAGGCTGCCATCAAGCAGCGTGAGGTGGATGAGCGTATCGAGCTTGACGATACGCAGGTGGTCGAGGCGATCGAGAAAATGCTGAAGCAGCGGCGCGATTCCATCGCGCAATATGAAGCTGCCAGCCGGCATGATCTGGCGGATATCGAGAAATTCGAAGTGGCGGTGTTGCAGGAGTATCTCCCCGCTGCGCTGACCGAATCCGAGCTGAACGATATTCTTGGTCAGGTGATTGCAGACACCGGCGCCAGCGGCATCAAGGATATGGGTAAGGTCATGGCGGCCATCAAGCCGCTGGTTGTCGGCCGTGCCGACATGGGCAAGATATCGGGTCTGATCAAGAGCCGTTTGAGTGCCTGAGCCGGTTTCCGTCGAAACAATCCGGTTGCAGCAAGAGGGGCGAAAGCCCCTTTTTTGTTTTTTCGGCTATTATTCAAGTCTCTATCCGGTTAATCGCGCATGATTCCAGAATCCTTCATCCAGGAGCTTCTCAATCGCGTCGACATTGTCGATGTGGTGGATAAAAGCGTGCCGCTGAAAAAGGCCGGAGCCAATTACTCGGCCTGTTGTCCGTTTCACAACGAAAAATCGCCTTCCTTCACGGTCAGCCCGACCAAGCAGTTTTATCATTGTTTCGGTTGCGGGGCGCATGGCACTGCCATCGGCTTTTTGATGGAATATCAGGGGCTAAGCTTCGTCGAGGCCGTGCACGAGCTGGCGAAAATGGTCGGCATGATCGTTCCGCAGGAGACCCGCGACAACCCGAGACCTGCGCAAAAGGAAATCCCCGGTCTGCTGGAAACCATTCAGCAGGCGGCCGTTTTCTACAAAGCCGAACTGAAAAAATCAACACGCGCGATTGAATACCTGAAAGGCCGGGGTTTGAGCGGTCAAGTCGCGGCCAGATTCCAGATCGGTTACGCGCCGCCGGGCTGGCAGAATCTGCAGGCGGTTTTTCCGCACTATGACAGCGATGTGCTGCAAACGGCCGGATTGGTGGTGGAGAACGAGCAGGGCAAGCGTTATGACCGTTTCCGTGATCGCATCATGTTCCCCATTCATGACCAGAAAGGTCAGGTCATCGGTTTCGGCGGCCGCGTCATCGACCCGGAAGACACACCGAAATACTACAACTCACCGGAAACCCCGCTGTTTCAGAAAGGTCATGAGTTATATGGCCTTTTTCTGGCCCGTCGGGCAATACGCGATGCCGGCCGGGTGTTGGTGGTGGAAGGTTATATGGATGTGGTTGCGCTGGCGCAATATGGCATCGAGTACGCGGTCGCCGCCCTGGGTACCGCAACTACGCCATATCACATCACCAAGCTGATGCGGCAGACGGACGAGATCGTCTTCTGTTTTGACGGTGATGCGGCCGGTCGTACCGCTGCCTGGCGCGCGGCCATGAATGCTTTGCCGGCGCTGACGGACGGCTTGCAGTTGCGATTCCTGTTTTTGCCGAAAGAGCACGACCCGGATAGCTATGTGCGCGAATTCGGCAAAGAGGCTTTTGAAGCTGCCATGCAGACCGCATTGCCGTTGTCGCAATACATCATTCAGAACCTGGGCGCGGATAATCCTTTGCAATCGCAGGAGGACAAGGTGCAGTTTCTCAATGCGGCCGAACCCATCCTCAAGCAGATTCAAGCGCCACGTCTGGCTTTGCTGTTGCGCAAGCGCATTGCCGAACTGACCGGCGTGACGCTGGATGAAATGCAGGGCATGATCAAAATGCCGTCGCTCGGCCAGCGTCCGGGCCGGGCGGCTCCCCGGCAATCGCGCACCACGGTATCGCTGCATCGCCGCTTCGTGTTGATGCTGTTGATGCAAGCATCGCTGGCGCGTGAAGAGGATTTGCAGTGGCTGCACGGACAAGGCGAGGATGACATGATGGTGCGGGTGGTGATCGAGACTGCGTTACGCAATCCGCAATCCAACCCGGCAGCCCTGTTGCACCAGCTGGAAAAGCATCTCGATGCGCGCTTGCTGCGGGAAATTCAACGGGAATTGCATGTTCTGGATGAAACGCTGGATATCGCACTTGAATTTGAGGGTGCCCGCAAGCAACTAAGGGAAATCTATTTGCAACGCAAGCATGCGAAGTTGCTCGACAGTCTCAGCGAAAAGAGCCTGAGCCAGCTGACCGAGGAAGAACGCGCGTTGCTGAGAACCATACGCGGCAGATAGCGGCGCCAACCCGTTGAAACGCATCGGGAAGGCACATGGCAGAGCTGAAATTGAAGGTGGTTTTAGGGTATAATGCGCGGTTTTCCGCAATATCAATTACGGCACAAAAGAGTTGAGGTAGAGCATGGCTAAAGAGCAGCAGAACGATAAGGTGAACGACAAGACTGCAGCAAACCCGAACGAGGTTGAAGATCGTCGTACACGTCTGAAGACGCTGATTGTCCTCGGCAAGGAGCGTGGCTATCTGACGTATGCTGAAATCAACGACCACTTGCCGGATGATGTGCAGGATTCAGAGCAGATCGACGGCATTATCGGCATGATCAACGACATGGGCATTCAGGTCTACGAAGAAGCGCCTGATGCCGAAGTGCTGCTGATGTCTGACGCGCCTGCTGCTGTAACCGACGAAGATGCGGTGGAAGAAGCCGAACAGGCGCTTTCTACGGTCGATTCCGAATTCGGCCGCACGACCGACCCCGTGCGTATGTATATGCGCGAAATGGGCACTGTTGACCTGCTCACGCGTGAGGGCGAAATCGAGATTGCCAAGCGTATCGAAGACGGTCTCAAGCACATGGTGCAGGCGATTGCAGCCTGCCCGACCACCATTACCGAATTGCTGGCGATGGTCGAAAAGGTCGAAAAAGACGAAATGAGCGTCGATGATCTGGTCGACGGCCTGATTGACTCCGATGTCGGCATGGAAGAGGAAATGGCGGCAGAGGCGGCCGAAGATGCTCCTGAAGATGTCGATGAGGAAGACGAAGAGGAAGATGACGACGACGGTGCGAAGGCCGCAGCCATCTCCGCAGAAGCCCTGGCCAAGCTCAAGGAAGAAGTCCTGACGCGTTTTGCCGTGGTGCGCGACGCACACCAGAAGATGAGCCTGATCCTGCAAACCAAGGGCTCGCAGGACAAGGAATACATCAAGCTGCACGAAAGCATTCTGGAAGAGTTGACTGCCTTCCGCTTCTCGGCAAAACAGGTCGAAGCGCTGTGCGGTACCGTGCGCAACATGGTCGACGAGATTCGCGGGCACGAACGCAAGATCATGGATTTCTGCGTTGAAAAAGCCGGCATGCCGCGCCAGCATTTCATCAAGGTGTTCCCCGGTAACGAGGTCAACCTCGGCTGGCTCGACGCCGAACTGGCACTTAACAAACCTTATGCCGAACGTCTGGAGCGCTTCCGCCACTCCATCGTCGACCAGCAGCAGCGCCTGCTCGACCTGCAGGACAAGGTCGGTCTGCCGATCAAGGAACTGAAGGAAATCAACAAGCAGATGTCTACCGGCGAAGCGCGCGCACGTCGCGCCAAGCGCGAAATGATCGAAGCCAACCTGCGTCTGGTCATCTCCATCGCCAAGAAATACACCAATCGCGGCCTGCAATTCCTCGACCTGATTCAGGAAGGCAATATTGGTCTGATGAAAGCGGTGGACAAATTCGAATACCGCCGTGGTTACAAGTTTTCCACTTACGCCACCTGGTGGATCCGTCAGGCCATCACCCGCTCGATTGCCGACCAGGCCCGCACCATCCGTATTCCGGTACACATGATCGAAACCATCAACAAGATGAATCGTATCAGCCGCCAGATTCTGCAGGAAACCGGGCTGGAACCCGACCCGGCAACCCTGGCCGAGAAAATGGAAATGCCGGAAGACAAAATCCGCAAGATCCTGAAAATCTCCAAGGAACCGATCTCGATGGAAACCCCGATCGGCGACGACGACGATTCGCATCTCGGCGACTTCATTGAAGACAACACCACGCTGGCACCGGTCGATGCAGCCGTTTACGCCAGTCTGCGCGACGCCACCAAGGAAGTGCTGGAATCGCTCACCGCGCGTGAAGCCAAGGTGCTGCGCATGCGTTTCGGCATCGAAATGAATACCGACCATACGCTGGAAGAAGTCGGCAAACAATTCGACGTCACGCGCGAGCGTATCCGTCAGATCGAAGCCAAGGCACTGCGCAAGCTGCGCCATCCGACCCGCTCGGAGCGTCTGCGCAGCTTCCTCGAAACCGGCAACGACTAACTCTCTCCCGGCCCTCTAGCTCATGCCTGGTTAGAGCAGCGGACTCATAATCCGTTGGTGCTCGGTTCGACTCCGAGGGGGGCCACCATCCAAAACAACGGCTCAGGATAATCTCCTGGGCCGTTTTCTTTTGTGGTGTGTGGGTTGCTGCAAGAATATTGACTATCGTTCTTTGCGGATTCATAACTCAAAAAGCGGCATCGATGGCCGCTTTCATGTGCTTATGCAAACAATTGCTTACCAGTTCAGCTGAGTGCCTACGTAAACAAAGCGGCCTGGCTGAGGGAATCCATAGCTGGTTTCGTATTCTTCATCGAGCAGATTGTCCGCACCGAAATAGATTGTTCCTATCTGCTTGGGCAGCAAGTAGCGGACACGTGCCGATACCAGCTCGAAACTGTCCAGATAACGATAATCGGAAGCGTCGTCTTTATTGAAGTAAGCTTGCCCGGCAACGCGTTGATATTGGCCGCTCAGCAACCAGTTGCCAAGAAAGCGGTATTCCGCACCAAGATTGATTTTGTGCGTTGGACGATATTGCAGTCTTTCGGTTGGGGCATTGTCGGATTCGTCCCGTGCACGGATGAGGCCGAGCGAACCGCGCAATGTCAAAGCATCGGTCGCTTTGTAAACGCCATTGACGTCGATGCCTTGAAATACATACAAGTCGTTGTTGACGCTCTGATTGCCACCACTGACGATACCGTTCATATCCTGTTTTTCGATAAAGTCGTGAATGCGCGATTGATAAACAGCGACATCAAGCAGCGCATGATTCCATTGATTCTTGATACCAAATTCCAGATGGTCGGCACGCTCGAATTTCAGGTCCGGATTGCCGTTCGGGTTATCATTCTTGCTTGGCTCGTAAAGCTGTCGGATGGTGGGCGCACCGGCTTTTCTGGCCACCGTGCCATAGAGGCTGGTAACGCTGGTGAGTTGTTGCGAGAAGCCGATCTGGCCGCTGTATTCG